>CALNBU010000810.1 GCA_937875615.1 uncultured Archangium sp. | reverse complement strand
GAGGCGGCGAGAGCGGGCGCTGCCGTGGCGGCGGCTCTGGCTCTGGTTCTGGTTCCGGCTCCGGCTCCGGCTCCGGTTCCGGCGTTGCGGGTGGGGTCGCCTCGTTGAAGACGAACTCGGCCTCCACCACGCGCGACGCCGGTGGCGCGTCGGGCTGGGCGCGGAGCCACACCGCCAGCGCCGCGTGCGCCCCGAGGCTGCACACGAGCGCGATGGCGGTGAGTCTGGAGTCGCGCATGGACACGAACGGGCCCAGTCTGCCCGAAGCGGCCGGTGACGCACCTGCGACGTTTGCAGACCCAGCCCGTCGGAGGGGCTGGCTCAGCGCGCGCGGTGGCGCCACCAGGCGAGGAGGCCCCACGCGAGCGGCGCCGCGGAGATGGTGAAGCCCAGTGTGTCGACCCAGCCGGCGCCGAGCAGCATCACCACCAGGCCGCCCGCCGACGCGAGGCCGAACCAGGGTTCCCAGGTCTTCATGCGGTGCCCGCCACGCGGCGCGAGCGGCGTCGGTCGAAGAAGAGCCAGGCGCCGTTGGCGGTGATGAAGAGGGTGAGCAGGCTGCACAGCGTCCAGAAGACCTTGAGCGCCAGGCCTCCGTAGTTTCCGAAGTGCAGGGGCTCGGCCACGAAGATGGACTGGAGGTAGCCGGGCATCTCCAGGCGCCGCGTCACCTCGCCGGTCGCCGCGTCGACCATCGTCACGTCGAGGAGCTGGGCGTCGAGGCCGTCGCTCCCGCCCATGATGACGCCGTAGTGGCGCGGAGTGGTGAGGTCGGTCCCGGGGTAGATGACGGAGCGGACACCCCAGCCCGGTTGGGCGCCGGCCTCCATGGCGCCGATGACGTCGACCACCGACGCCGGTGGCGTGCGCGCGTCGACCGGCTCGACCTGGGCGAACTCTTCTCGCAGCGCGCGCAGGTCGGCGTACTGCCACAGGCCCAGCGCCACCTGGCTGAAGCCCAGCAGGAAGCCGGTGACGCTCACCACCACCGCCCAGCCCAGCACCAGCGCGCCGATGACGTTGTGCAGGTCGAGCTGCGTCAGCCGCTGCCCCCGCGCCCGGCGGATGACCCCGAAGGCCACCTTGCGCATGTAGGGCGCGTAGATGACGAGGCCCGACAGCAGGGAGGCCACCACCAGCAGCCCGATGAGCGCGCCCAGCAACCGCCCCACGGGTCCCATGAACCACTCGGCGTGCAGCTCGAGGATGAAGCCGGTCAGGGTCTTCGAGGGGTCGCTGTCGCCGAGGCGCTGGCCCGTGCCCAGGTCGTAGAAGGACAGCGTCGCGCCATCGAAGCCGGTGGCGTCGGCGGCGTTGACCACCGCGAGGAACACGCCGGGGTGGCCCTCCGGGTCGAGGCCCACGCTGATGATGCGCTGGTCGGGGAAGTCGCGCCGCACGCTCTCCATGCAGTCCGCGAGGCGCGCCTGGGTGGGGGCGGTGTTGGTGGGCACCGTGCCCAGCGCCGCGTCGATTTCTTCATGAAAGATGAGGACGATGCCGGTCACGCAGAGCACCAGGAAGGGCAGCGTGGCCACCAGGCTCGCCCAGCGATGCACCCAGAGGTTGGCCCGGAACCAGCGGGATGGCTTCTCGCTCACGGGCTCCATCGCTACCAGAGCTCATTTTGAGAATGCAAGTCATCACACTGCTGACGAGGGTCAGGTCGCGTTGGGGTCGTAGTTGACGGCGCGCATGCGCTCGACGAACTCGCTCATCGGCAGGCGCTCCACGCGGCCCCACGGGTTCACGTAGCGCACGTACTCCACGCCGTCGACCAGCTCGGTGCCGGTGACCAGCAGCTGGTGTCCGCCGTCACCCCAGGCCACCGCCACCAACACCGACTCGCCCTGCGCGAGGCGCTCGCTGACGTAGTCCATCGCGCGCTCGCGCTCGGTCTGCGAGCCCAACGAGTGGTAGGCGAAGTCACGCCCGTAGAGCGACTCCAGAATCCGGTCGGCCTGCTCCGGGTAGAGGCCCTGGTATTCATTGGTCCACCAGAGCACCCGCTCCTGATTCTGGTCGGCGCCGTTGTCGTACTCGTGGTCGCCGTTGCCCAGCTCCATCAGCGCCGGGGCCAGCAACCGCTGCGCCGTGGACCGCGAGGTGCCGTCGTCGAACACGCCCGGCTCGCGGCGGAGCACGTCGCCGCCGCGCGTCACCACCGTGCCCTCGGGCGTGGCGAGGCCCGACACCAGGCGCACGTACTCAGCCGGGTCATTCATCGCCAGCTGGATGCCGATGGCGGTAGGCACGCAGGTGCCCTTCGAGGTCTGGTTGATGGCCTCCGGCACCGCCACTTCCTGCACCAGGTCCGCCAGCAGCTGCTGGCGGTCGAGCTCCGGGGCCAGCGCCTGCGACACCACCGCCTGGAGGTTGGCGAGCAGCTGCGGGTGCCGGGCGAGGCGGCCTTCGAGGAGCATGGTCTGCAGCGCCAGCGCCGCCACCGGGTCTCCGCCGTCGCGCAGCAGCTCCCGGCGCACCGCGAGGTAGGCCGCCCGGTCGCTCTCGGAGAGCTGCATCAGCGCCACCCGCTCGGCGAGGGTGTTGGTCGCCAGCGCCGCCCGCGCCTCCTCGGCCCGGCGCCCGGAGACATCCTGCGGGTCATTCACGTCGGGCGCGTCCTCCACCACCACGCCGGCGCCGCGCGGGGACTTGGAGGTGATGAGGCGCTCCAGCACCTGGCGGGTGTGGCGCACGGCGTCGCTGACGACGGGCGGCCGCAGCGCCACGCGGACCGCCGAGGCGGGAGAGAAGGCGGAGGCCGGCGTCGGCGCGGCGGGCTTCGCGCGCGCCGGCGGGCGGGGGACCACGGGGTTGGACCTGGGGACGGGACCATCGAGGCGGAGGCGGCTCATGCCTGGTTGGCGGCCGCCGCGGCCCGCTCCGACGGAAACGAAGTGCGTTACGGGTTTACAGCTTCGTCGTGCGCCACGGTGCGCTCCGCGCGCGTCGCCCCGGGCGCCAGCCGAGCAGGAGCAGCCACCCCGGCGCCGTCGCGCAACTGGCCACTGGCAGGGTCGGCGTCCCGGCGGCGGGCAGCGTCTTCGGCGGGGCCAGGCAGGCGCGGGCGCC
>CALNBU010000809.1 GCA_937875615.1 uncultured Archangium sp. | reverse complement strand
GTTGAAGTAGACGGCGAGCACGAGGCCGTCTGCGGCGGCTGCCTGGGCCTGCGCGGCACCCGGCATGAGCGACGTGTTCAGGAGGACGCCACCTCCGGCCAAACCTGCGATCTCGAGGAACCTACGGCGCGTGAATCCAGCCATGGAGACAACCTCCAATCGTTCCAGGCCCCGCTCAAGTCAGCAGGGGCCGGACTCGGGTCTTCAGTAGATGTGGAACTCGGCGGAGGTCATCATCGCGACGCACACCAGGCGCCAACCCTCCCGGACGTGCGACTCGGAGGCGGTCGCGTTGCTCCCCTGGGCGGCCTCGACGGCACGTGCGAAGAGCATCCGCAGCGGGGCGATGCTCTCGGTGTCGTCGTCCGCGACGCGGACGCCGTGGAAGCGCAGCTTGAGGTAGCGCAGGTTCTGGTCCACGCCGGCGGGGTTGCTCTCGACCGTGTCGGTCTTCTCGACGAAGCGGTAGAGCGTCTTGGCGGGCGCGTCCCCCGCTTCGGCGCTGAGCATCTGCGCGCAGACGTCGCGCGCGGCGTCGTCCATGAACTTCGCGTAGAGCGGGCTCGGGTCGTAGTTCTCGATGGTGATGGTCTCGAAGTCGGCCTCGCCGAGCGCGGTGGCGTTGGCCTCGAGGCGACCCCAGGTGATGCCGTTCTCGCCCGAGGCGTCGACTCCGGCGACGACCGGCAGCGACTTGCGCAGCTGGCTCACGGACAGGCGACCGGAGCCGCGCGCGGTGGCGAGCGAGATCAGGTCGTTGACGTGCGGGTGGCCGGGCGGGAGCTCGGTGTCTCGCGGTGTGGTGTCGAGGTCCGGGGTGCCTTGGCCTTCGTCACACGCGACGAGGCTCAGCGACATCAGGGCGGACAGCAGGAGTGCGCGGCGCATCAGCGAACCCTCCGGTACTCGGGCAGCGTGACCAGGCGCTCGACCAGCGCAGGGTAGTCGTAGTTGGACGCCTCGAACTCCGTGGCGAGCTGCTCGAGCAGCTCGCGCTCCACCGCGTTGCTGCCCTCGAAGAGGACGTCACGGCGCATGAGGCGGGTGAAGAGCCGGCGCACGGTGCACTGGGCGAAGGTGCCGGTGTCGATGAGCTTCTGGGCCGCGCGCGCCGGGCCCGCCTGGATGATCTGCGGGTAGTCGGGGTGCGCGAGCGCGAACTCGTACGGCAGCGCCTTGCCCTTGGCCGGAGAGCTCCGGTCGGTGACGTAGAGGCGCTTGCAGAACGCCGAGCCACTTCCGACGCACAGCTCGTTCTCGCTCGGGAAGCGCGAT
>CALNBU010000808.1 GCA_937875615.1 uncultured Archangium sp. | reverse complement strand
GAAGTCGAGCTCCAGCCCCGGGGCGGCGGCGACGTCGAGCAGCAGCAGCGGCGCCGGGGCCGACGACGCCACCGCGGCCAGGGCCAGCGCGTACACGCCCGCGCGGTCCACCAGCCCCTGCGAGGCCAGCAGCGCTTCGTAGGCCTGCAGCGCCGCCGTCAACGCCGGCTCCAGCCCCGCCCGGTCGACGCGCAACATGCGCAGCTCGCCGATGGTGCGGCCCAGCGCCCGGGCCAGACCGGGGCGCCCTTCGAGCGGCGTGAGGCGATGCAGCAGCGCCGCCTCACCCAGCTCGTGCACCACGCGGACCCACAGCGCCTCGTGCGCCAGCGGCGCCACCGGCGTCAGCCCCTGCGCCACCAGCGCGGGCCGCGCCAGCTCCAGCGCGTGGCGGTACAGCGTGGCGCGCCGCCAGCCGAAGAGCGGGCGCCCGAGGCTGCGCATCACCTCCGCCACCGTCTCGAAGGAAGGACCCAGCAGCAGCGCGTCGCCCGCCGGCGGGAGCGTGTCGAGGAAGGCACGGGCGCGGAGCAACCGCAGCTCTGAGCGCAGACTGGCGATGAGGGCGCGCACGTTGAGGGGAAGATGTCACGAAAACAGGGATGACCCTCCGGAGGAGCGCGCACGAGCAACGCTCACCCCGGAGGGAAACAAAAGAATGGAGGCGCCGGGAATCGAACCCGGGTCCGAAAGCCTTCTGCTCGTCATCACTACGCGCGTAGTCCGGAGTTTGGAACTGCTCTGGCTCTCCAGGTTTCTTCCGGACAGGAAGCTGGAGGGCCGGGCCTGCTTTGAATCTCACCCCCGGGTCACAGGCACCCCGGGAGCCAGCCAGCATTATGGCGGTTGACCTTCACCTCACTGGCAGAAGGTGAAGCAACCGTGCGTGTGCCGTTTTTTAGGCGGCCAGCGCAAGCTCAACGTTGTCGTTGGCTTTTGTGGTTTGCCCGCTTGTATTTACGAGTGTGTGAGCCCACTCGGCGCGCGACGACGGGCGTCCATGCCCCCGTCGAAGCCTTGTCGCCCCCTTGTTTTCAAAGAACCGGTGCTGCTGACGGGCTTGCTACCACGACCCTGACACCCGACAGGTGTCGGAATTTGCTGTTTCCTTCCCGTTTGGACGGTGCGCGGTACATTGCGCGCGATGCGTCGCGTGGTCCGCTTCTCAGCACTGCTGCTCGTGTGCCTCGCGGCCACCGCCCGCGCGCAGGAGTCGCTCGACGCCTTCAGCACCCGCGGCATCGACCTGGTGCCCTTCAAGTTCACGCCCTTCATGGACTCCGGCCTCACCATCGAGGGCGGAGAGCAGCTGCTGACGCGCAGCTTCCTCCTCCAGGGGCTGGTCGACTTCAACTGGGGCCTGCTCTCGGCCAAGTCGGGTGAAGACCGCCTGGGAGAGCTGATGCCCTTCCGGGTCAACCTCCACCTGATGGCGGCCTACCAGCTCCACTCGCGCGTCGAGCTGGCCGTCGACCTCCCCATCACCGTGGGGCAGCTCCACAACTTCGACCTGCTGGCCCAGCAGGGCTTCCCGGTGCAGGCGCCGTCGGCCGCCGGGCTGGGCGCGCCCCGCCTGCTGGCGCGGGTGCAGATTCTCCGCCAGAGCGAGCTGCCCATCGTGGGCCTCGCCGGCATCCTCGAGGTGCGCGCACCGCTGGGCTACCTCATCGACCCCACCAGCTTCACCTCTGACCGCGGCTTCGTCTTCGCGCCGCGCCTCGCCATCGAGCGCGGCATCGGCCCGGTGCGGCTGCTGGCCAACGTCGGCTGGCGGCTGCGCACCGCGCCGGGGCGCTTCCTCAACCTCTACGTGGCGCAGGAGTTCACGCTCGGCGGCGGCGCCATCGTGGAGCTCCCCAACTTCTGGGTGCTGCAGAACAACCAGGTCATCGCCGAGGTGAACGTGGCCACCCCGGCGGAGGCGCCCTTCACCTTCACCTCCTCCGAGGCGCTCAAGACGCCCTTCGAGTTCATGGCCGGCGTGCGCACGCAGTTCTACAAGAACTGGGGCGCGCAGCTCTCGGTGGGCAAGGGGTTGGGCGAGACGGGCTACGGCCGCGAGCTGTGGCGCACCACCCTGGCGCTCACCTGGCAGCACGTGGCCCAGCCCGACCAGGACGGCGACGGCATCCCCGACGCGCTCGACGGCTGCCCCGAGGTGGCTGAAGATCTCGACGGCATCGAAGACACCGACGGGTGCCCGGAGTCGCTCGACCCCGACCGCGACGGCGATGGCCTTCCCGACAAGATCGACGCCTGCCCCGACGAGCCCGGCCCGCAGGAGCTCGACGGCTGCCCCGACCGCGACGGCGACCAGATCCCCGACAACGTCGACCGCTGCCCCGACCAGCCCGGCCCGCCGGAGCTGTTCGGCTGCCCGCCGCCCGAAGACGAAGAAGAGGTGGTGCTGGAGTCGGAGCGCATCCGCATCAACAACCAGATCCGCTTCGAGTTCGGCAGCGACCGCATCGACCCGCGCAGCTTCCCGCTCCTCGATGAAGTGGCCTCGGTGCTGAAGAAGAACCCCGACGTGGGCCCGGTGCTGATCGAGGGCCACACCGACAACATCGGCTCGCGCGAGGTGAACCTGAACCTCTCGAAGCGCCGCGCGAAGTCGGTGGTGAACTACCTCATCGAGAAGGGCATCGACGCGAAGCGCCTGCGCAGCGACGGCTTCGGCTTCGACCGCCCGGTGGCGACCAACGACACCCCGCTGGGCCGCGCCAAGAATCGCCGCACCGAGTTCAAGCTGCTCGAAGAGATCGAGACGCCGCCGCAGCAGCAGCCGGCGCCGAAGCCCTGAGGTCCGCTCAGCGGCGCAGCGCGTCCTGAATCCACCCGCGCAGCTGCTTCTCGGTGGCCTGGCCCTGGTGCGAGGTCACCACCCGCCCCTCGCGGTCCAGAATGAAGACCGACGGGAGCGCCCGCACCTGCCAGGCATGGCCGAGCTCCGGCTGGCCGTAGACCGCGTAGGGCTTCAGCTGGGGGAAGCGCGTCAGGAACTTCGTCACCACCGCCCGCTGCGCGTCGAGGTTGTCGTTGCTGATGGCCACCAGCTCCACGCCCTCCGGAGCGAAGGACTCCACCGTCGACACCAGGTACGGAATCTCCTCGCGGCACGGCGGGCACCAGGTGGCCCAGAAGTTCACCACCACCACCTTCCCGCGCAGCGCGGCGAGCGACACCTCACCGCCCTCCGCCCGCGCCAGGGTGAAGCCCGGCAGCCGCGCGCCCGCCGGGACGATGCTGCGGCCCCCCGACTGTTGCATCCCCAGCGCCGCCGCGCCCAGCAACAGCGCGGCGATGAAGGCGATGGTCACCTTGTCCAGCTTCCCGGGTGTCGCCTCGTCGCTCACAGGACCCTCTTCAGACACGCGGTCACCACGCGCAAGCCCGCTCTCACCGCGGCGCGCGCGCGCGGCCTCCGCGAGAGGCGCGCGGCGAGGCCGGGGCCCTCGCGGTAGTACCAGCCGATGAAGGCCCGCCCGAAGCCGCTGCGCGCCAGCACCCGATCGCGGAAGGCCCGCAGCGTGTCGAGCTCCGGAGCGTCTGCGCCGAAGGCCACGGTGGCCACGAAGCACGCGCCCGGCGAGGCCACCCACAGCACCCGGCTGGTCGAGAGGTTCAGCACCCCGCGCAGGTACGACTCCGGGTAGTAGAGGAAGGCCAGCAGGTCCCGGCGAGAGGCGCTCAGCGCTTCGCTGGCGGCGTCGTCGAACTCCACCCGCGCCCCCTGGCCGGAGGGCTCCTCCAGCCTGAACTCGTAGCGGCGCCGCTGCCGGCCGAGCGGCTTGAGGTCGAGCTGCCGCAGCTCCGCCACGTAGGCGGTGAAGGGCGTCGCGCAGTGCGGGCACACCAGGCGATGCGTGGCCGCGCGCGGGCTGAGCGTGAAGCGGTTCACCTCGCGGCAGGCGGGGCACACCAGCTTCGCCTCCACCTGCGCCTCCGGTCGGGGGTCGTACCGCGAGCGACCGGCGGCGTAGACCGGCCCCGGCGCCTCTTCACTGCGGCGCCACAGCCGGAGCGGCGCGGTGGCCACCCGCTCCTTCGCCACCGCCTCGTGCCAGACCGCCTCGGCCAGCTCCACCCGTCCATCGGCCATCAGCGAGACGGCGAGCAGGTGTTGTTCGAGCGCCGGCACGAAGCCGGCCGCGCCAG
>CALNBU010000807.1 GCA_937875615.1 uncultured Archangium sp. | reverse complement strand
GCATGGTGAGCACCGTCACCGTCGACCTCGCCCAGTACACCGACAACTACGACGGCAGCTGCAGCGGCACCGCGGTGAGCGCGGAGGCCGTCTTCGCGGTGAACGTCGCGCAGGCCAGCAGCGTGCGCGTCCGTGCCGTGGGCGCGCAGACCGACGTCCTCTTCTACATCCGCCAGGCCGACTGCGAGACCGGCCTGCAGCTGGCCTGCGTCGACGTCGGCGCCGAGGGCTCGGCCGAAGAGGTGAACGCGGCGATGGTCCCGGCCGGCATGTATTACCTGTTCGTCGAGAACTACCTCGCCTCGTCGGCGACCAACGTGGTCAACCTCACCGTGGAGCTCGGCGCTCCCGTGCCTCCGGCGCCGAACGACACCTGCGCGACGCCCGAGACGCTGGTGCTGAACGCCAACCTCGCCGACGGCGGCGTGGGCGAGTCGCTCACCTTCGAGGTCGACAGCTCCACCTTCGCCACCGATGACGCCGCCGGCACCTGCAACACCGTCGGCGGCGTGGAGGGCGTCTACGCCTTCACCCTCGCCGCGGCCGCCAACGTGCGCATCACCAGCCAGCCCACCGGCGGTCAGTTCGCCAGCGGCGTCGGCGCCAACTCCGTCATCTATCTCCGCAGCGGCGCCTGCGACACCGGGACCCAGGTGGCCTGCCAGAACAGCTCCACGGCGACGGAGGTCATCACCGCCAACGGGCTGGCGGCCGGCACGTATTACCTGTTCGTCGAGGCCTTCAACAACGACTCCGGCCCCACCACCGTCACCATCGACGTCACGCCGCTGCCCCCCACGCCCGCCAACGACACCTGCGCGACGCCGGAGGAGCTGGTCTTCAACAACGGCGTGGCCATGACCACCGGCACCAACACCAACGCCACCAACGGCAACGTCACCAGCCCCGGCACGGCCGCGGCCTGCACCTCGCTCGCTGACGCGACCTCGCGCGACGTGGTGTACGTGTACACGCTGACCGAGCCGCAGCTGGTCAACTTCACGCTCGTGCCCCAGGGCACCTTCGACCTCGCCATGTACGTGCGCGCGGTGTGCGACGACGACGCGGCGAGCAACCACCTGGGGTGCGTCAACACCTTCGACGTGGCCTCCGGGCAGCTCAGCGTGGTGCAACCTGCGGGCACCTACTTCCTGTGGATTGACGCCTGGGGCGCGGGCCATGGGCCCTTCGACCTCACGGTGGAGCTGACGACGCCGCCGGCCAACGCGGTGTGCAGCGACGCCGAGGTGCTGGTGCCCGGGGCCCCCGCCCTTCAGAGCGCCTCCTCGCTGTCGGGTGGCGCGCCGGTCGCCGCCTGCGGCCTGACCGCTGGCAAGGGCTTCTACTACTCGGTCGACGTGCCCGCCGGCCAGACGGTGAACGTCTTCGGCACGCCCAGCGGCGCCGACCTCTCGCTGCGCGTCTTCTCCGACTGCACGGCCAGCTCCTGTCTCGCCACCGCGAACGCGGTCAGCAGCACCACCGGCCGCGAGGTGCTGCGGCTCGACAACCTCGCCGGCACGCTGCCCTCGCCCGTCTACGTCTTCGCCGGCGCCAACAGCACCACCGTCAACGGCACCTTCAGCGTCGAGGCGCACCCGGGCAATGACTTCGGCGAGACCTGCGCCGCGCCGGAGCCCATCGGCCCCGGCACGGTGGCCCACTCGACGAGCGCCTTCCTGCACGACGTCGGCACCAGCAGCACCGCGGCCAACAACTGCGGCGGCAACACCGGCGCCGGCCCCGAGCGCGTGTACGAAGTGACGCTCGCGCCTGGCGCCATGCTGACCGCCGTGGTCACGCCCACCACCGCGTGGAACTCGCTCATCTACCTGCTGCCCGGCGGCACCGCGTGCGCCACGACCGGCCAGGTCTGCCTCGCCGGCAACAACGGCGGCGCCGCCGGGGCGAGCGACCGGCTGGTGTACGAGAACACCACCGGCACCACGCAGACCTACCTGCTGGTCGTCGACGGCGCCTCGAGCACCTCGTGGGGTGACTACACGCTGTCCGTCTCCGACTCGCCGCCGGTGTGCGGCAACGGCCTCCTCGAAGGCAATGAGGTGTGCGACGACGGCAACGGCATCGACGGCGACGGCTGCGACAACAACTGCACCGTCAGCGTCTGCGGCAACGGCATCGCCGCCGGCGCCGAGGTCTGTGACGACGGCAACACCCTCAACGGTGACGGCTGCGACAACAACTGCACGCCGACCGGCTGCGGCAACGGCGTGCTGACGGCCGGCGAGCTGTGCGACGACGGCAACCTCGTGGACGGAGATGGCTGCAGCGCCTCCTGCGACTTCACGGGCGAGACGGTGCACGTGGAGACGCGCGTCGTCACCGGCCTGCCCGCCGGCTTCTTCCCCGGCCTCGGCCTCGCGGTGGAGGGCGGCAACGTCTACCTCTCCATCACCAACGGGACCACCTCCACCACCGTGGCGACCCAGCGCGGCGGCATCGGCTTCGTGCCCGAAGCCGGCGGCCCCTACACGGCGGTGTACGCCGAGAACCAGGCCAGCCTGCCGCTCGACCCCCAGGTCATCTTCTTCAGCAACGGCAACCTCTTCGCCTTCAGCGGGATGCTCTCGACCACGCTGGGGACCGGCGGCCTCTACGCGGTGCCGACCTCGGGCGGCGCCCCGCTGGCGCTGGCCACCATCGGCGTGGGGTCGAAGTACGGATGGTCGCACCTGGGTGACAACTTCTTCTTCGCCCAGTACCTGCCCAGCCCCTACGGCCTCCTTGCGGCCAACCTCACGGTGAGCGCGGCGGTAGCGGCCACCCGCATCGACACCGCGACGAGCTGGTCAGGGCCGCACGGCGTGGTGGCCTCGGCCAGCCGGGTCTACGCCCTCGACGGCGCCTCCAACGGACTGCGCTCCTGGGCCCTGGCGCCGACCGCCTCGCCCGCTGTACCGATGACCACCGGCACCATGAACGCCTTCGCCAACGTGGTGGGCCCGTGCGCCTTCAGCACCAACCGCCACGCCATGGTGCTGGATGACCCGAGCGCCCCGACGCGGCTGTTCTACACGGTGGTGGGGACCACGGAGACGGCCACCAGCGCCGTGGCGCCCATCGGCCGCATCTGCGCCATCGACCTCGACCCCAGCGGCCTGCCCACCGGCGTGCCCAGCATCGTGGCCGGCCCCAGCACCGCGGTCGCGGGGAGCGCGGACGGCACGCGCTACGCCGCCACCTTCCAGGGCATCACCGCGATGCACTTCGACCCGGTCTCGCAGCGGCTGTACGTGCTGCAGCGGAGCAACCTGGTGAGCGCCGACGGCGTCATCCGCGTCATCACTCCGTGACGGCCGTGCGCACCTGGGTGCTGGTGGTGTCCGCGCTCGCGGCGGGCGGCTGCTGCT
>CALNBU010000806.1 GCA_937875615.1 uncultured Archangium sp. | reverse complement strand
CGGCGAGCTGCGCGAAGAGCGAGTCGTAGTGCTGGCGCAGCTCCTCGCGGAAGCGCGTGAGGCCGGCCAGCAGCTTCGGCCGCGACAGGTGCGACCCCGGCCGCTCGAGGATGGCGTCGATGGCCCGGTCATTGGGCGCCATGGCGTGCGCGAGCTGACCGCGCGCGACGCCGGCCGGCAGCGGGCGCTCCGTCTCGTCGGCGCGCTGGAGCATCGCCCGCACCGGCGCGGAGGGACCGAGCAGGGCCACCCGACCGCCCCGGCCGCGCCACTCGTCGATGATGCTCAACAGCGAGAGCGCCCCGCTGCCGTCGACGGCCACCACCCGGCGCAGGTCCACCACCAGCCCCCGGCTCGCGTCGAGCGCGCCGAGGCGCGCGCGCAGCCGCTCCTTCTCGAGGCCCGCCAGGAACGTCACCGGACCGGTGAGCGTCACCTGGTGCGACTCGTGGGGCTCTTCTCCCGGCTGCACCAGCGCCCGGGTGCGGGTCATGCGGAGCGCCACCAGCCCGAAGGCCAGCGCCAACCCCAGCAGCAGCCCGGCGGTGATGCTCGAGAGAATCATCACCGCCACCACCACCACGCACAGGAACAGCTCCCGGCGGGACACCCACGCCAGCGCGCGCATGGGCCGGAGGTCGAGCAGCGGCACCGCCACCACCACCGCCGCGCCGGTGAGCGCCGCCTGCGGCACCGCGTGCACCAGCGGCGTCGCGCCGAGCGCCACCGCCAGCAGCACCACCGCCTGCACCAGCGCCGGGCGACGGGAGGCGACGCCGAGCCTGATGCCCACCGAGGAGCGCGCCACCAGCTGCGTGGCCGGCAGGCCGTGGATGAACGCGAGCAGGAAGGTGGCCAGCCCGGTGCCGATGAGCTCCTGGTCGGGGTCGACGCGCTCGGTCTCGCCCCGGTCGACCTTGAGGCGCTCCAGCGCCGCCGTGTTGAGCGCCGTGGCCAGGGTCATCGACGCCCACAGCTCGAAGGCGCCGCCGAGCAACGCGGGCAGCGCGCTGACCCGCGGCAGGGGAATGCGGGGCGTCGGCAGGCTCGCCTCCTCGAACACCATGGGCACCTCCAGGCCCAGGCCCCACACCACCAGGGCGCCGACCACCAGCGCGAGGAGCGCCCCGGGGACCTGCCGCCGCCACAGCCCCAACGCCCCCAACAGCCCCGAGCCGACGGCGACGGCCAGCACCACCGGGTCGAAGTGCGCCAGGGCTACGCCGAGGCCCTCCGCGAAGCCGTCTTCTCCGGGCGCGCCACGCACGCCGCCCACCGCCCCGGGGAGCGTCCGCAGGAGGATGATGGCGCCCACCGCGAACACGCACGCCCGCAGAATCGGCACCGGCGCCAGGCGGGCGAAGCGCCCCAGCCCCAGCGCGCCCGTCGCCACCTGCAGCATCCCCACCAACGCCAGCACCACGCTGAAGCCCTCGAAGCCGTGCCGGGCGATGAGCGACGACGACACCAGCGCGCTCGTCAACCCCGGCCCCGACAGCGCCACCCGCGTGCCGCCCATGAAGACGCACACCAGGCTCCCCAGCGCCCCGCTGAGCAGCCCCGCGGAGGCCGGCGCGCCGGCGAAGCCCGCCAGCAACATCGACAGCGGCAGCGTGGTGGCCGCCAGCGCCAACCCCTGCCGGAGGTCGCGCCGCAGCCCGTCTCCGCCCAGCAGGGACCGCCAGGTGGCCGCGAGCGCACGAAAGCCGAGGTCGGGGCGCACGACGAGGAGCTGAAACCGTTCGCCGGCCGACATCCGGCGGCGGGTCTACCCGAGCGCCATCGCCTCGACCACGCACAACCCCAAAAAAGCAGGCCGAGCCTCAATCTGGGTGGCGCACGGGCTAACGTGTCGCACTCATGCTCACCCACTCCCGCGCCCTCACCGCGGCAGCCCTCACCGCCACCCTCGCGCTGGCCGGCTGCAAGCTCGTCGACCTCGACCACATCGACGCCTTCAGCTGCTCCGGGGAAGGGACCTGCCCCGCGGACCTGCGGTGCTGCGCCGACGGCTTCTGCCGCGCCGACTGCGACGCCACGGGAGGCGGAGGCGGCGGAGGGGGCCAGAGCACGGGAGGCGGGACGGTTTTTTCGGCTTTGTTGGAGGCCGCCTCCGCGGTCACCGGCAACGCCAGGGACGCCTGTGGGCGCGCGGGCCAGGCCTGCTCTGCGTGTCCCGGAGACGAGACCTGCGCGGGTGGCGCCTGCACCGGCTGCCTGAGCTCTTGCGCCGACGGCTGTTGCACCGGCAGCACCTGTCAGGCGCGCGGCGTCACCACCTGCGGCGCCAACCTCGGGGTGTGTCGGTCGTGTGGCCTCACCGCCGACCGCTGCGACGACG
>CALNBU010000805.1 GCA_937875615.1 uncultured Archangium sp. | reverse complement strand
AGCTGGTCGTCGAGCGCGAAGCGGCCCAGCGAGCGCCGCAGCACCTCCCACAGCACCCGGCGGTGCTCCTCCGGCGTCACCCGGCCGGTCAGCACCAACCCCGCCCCCACGTAGCGCGCCCGCACCCTGTCCTTCCCCAGCGGGCGCAGGCCCTCCTGCAGGCTCTTGAGCTGCGCCTGCAGCACCGCCGCGTCGAAGGTCAGCTCCAGCGCCCGGGCCTCCACCACGTCGGTCTGGAACAACCGGAGGAGCGCCAACCGGCAGGCCTCGTCGTGGGCGGTCACCGCGAGCTTCACCTCGTCGAGCGGCGTCTGCCGGAGGTCCGGGCAGGCCTTCTGCGCCGCCTTGAGCGCCGCCTCGTCGCGCAGCGGCGGCTCCCCCACCCGCCCCCGCCACGCGGCCACCTTGCCCTCGGCCCCCAACATCACCGTGGTGCGCCCCTTCTTGAGGCCCACCAGCACCAGCTCCTCCGAGTCGCGCTGCCACACCACGTCCACCACCGAGGCGTCCTCCACCTCGAGCCAGTCCACCTGGGGCAGCTTGACGAACTTCTCCCGGCCCACCTCGACCTCGTGGGTCCAGTCCACCGGCCAGGCGAAGGCCACCGGAGCACACACCGCCAACAGCAGGGCCAGAAGACGCATCGCCACAGGCTGCCACATCATTCAAGTCATTGAAATGGCAGACGTTTTAGGGGATTCGGGCGCGAACTGAGGCGGTGAGATAGAACGTTGGTCGTCAAACTATGCCCACGTGGACGTTGTGGCTCATTCTCGGCTCGCTGCTGGTGGTTCGCGGACTCTTCGCGGCCATCGAAGGGGCATTGCAGGCCCTCTCCGACGAGCACCTGCGGGAGCTGGCGAAGACCTCGCCCGGCGCGCAGCGGCTGATGCGGCTCCGGGCCGACCCCGAGTCGACCTCGGCCACCATCCGCCTCAGCCTGGTGCTCTGGGGCTTCCTCGCCGTGGGCGCCGGGAGCCTGGTGATTCCCCGCCTCATCGACGTCCCCCTGGCGGAGCTGATGACCTCCGACTGGCTGATGTGGGTGAGCCCGCTGTCGTCGGCGCTGCTGGTGGCGCTCATCGCCACCCTGGTCGACATCAGCTTCCGTTCGGCGGCGCTGCAGAACCCCGAGGGCTGGGCGCTGGCGCTCTCCGGCCTGGGGGTGAGCTCGGTCTTCCTGCTCTCGCCGGTGGTGAAGCTGCTGGTGGCCCCCATGAATCTGGTGCTCAAGCCCTTCGGCGCCAAGGTCAGCTTCACCTCCCCGCCGCCGCTGCTCGAGGAGCTCGAGAAGCAGCTCATCCGCCAGGCACAGAAGAACGAGGTCGACCGCGGCGCGCCCCAGCTCATCCGCTCCATCTTCGAGCTCAACGAGAAGACCTGCAGC
>CALNBU010000804.1 GCA_937875615.1 uncultured Archangium sp. | reverse complement strand
GGCCGATCTTGCCGTTATTGTAGTCGTCGAGCTGCTTCGCCAGCGCCAGCGCCCGCGGGACATCGGCTGCGCGCACCACGCCGACGCCGTCGAACACCCGCAGGCTCTCGTCCGCCAGCTCCGGCAGCCCGAGGTTCCGGCGGAAGGCCTCGCCGCGCACGTCGTCGAGGGGGCCGGGCGCCCAGACGCCGATGCCCATGGCCTTCCAGCCCTCGGCCAGGGCCCGCGCCTTGCGCTCCTGCTGGGCCACCGCCTCTTCGTGGATCACCGCCTCGCCGAAGGTGGCGTCGCCGGCCACGATGAGGTGCACCGGCTGCCCTTCTCGGCGGGTCTCGGCCACCTGCTGCGCCGCGCGCGAGAGCCCGCCGCGCATGGCCTCGCTGCAACCGCAGGGGCCCAGGTAGCCGCGCACCTCGGTGCTGAACAACAGGGTCACGTGGGCCGGCGGCGCCGCCGGGCGCACCCGGGGCGAGGTGCACGCGGCGAGGACCATCAACAGCAGTGCGCTACCAGATGATGCTCTCGACGAGCTCGTCGACTTTTTCACCGAGCGCCTCCAGCCCGTGTGACTTCGACAGGAACCCGTCGGCGCCCACCTGACCTGCGAGCGTCTCCAGCTCGGCGTCGTTGAGGGAGCTGAACAACACGATGGGGATGTCCTGCGTGTTGTACTCGTTCTTGAGCGTGCGGCAGATGTCGGCGCCCGTGGCCTCGGGCATGTGGATGTCGGTGAGGATGAGATCCGGCTTGAACTCCGCCAGCAGGCGCTCGAATTCCATCAAGGTGGCGGCGCCACGTACGTCGTAGCCGCGCTCTTCGAGCACGGCCTTCTCCATCTGCAGCGTGATCTCGCTGTCGTCGATGAGGAGGATTCGGCGCTTTTCCACGGCGGTGCTGATAATAGGGAGCGCCCGTTTTTCCAAGGGGTTCCCCATGCGTACGATGTTCTTTTCTGTGGTGTTGTTGGCTCTCCCCGCGCTCGCCGAGCTGAAGCTCGGCTACGTCGATCTCCAGCGCGCGCTCGGTGAGGTCGGCGAGGGCATCGTCGCCAAGAACCGGCTCAAGACCGAGATCGACACCCGGAAGGCCGAGCTGGAGCGCGAGAACAAGAAGCTGCGCGAAGACTCCATGGTGCTCGACCGCCAGTCGTCGGCGATGAGCGAGGAGGTGCGCGTGCAGAAGATGAAGGAGCTGCAGCAGCGCCTGATGAGCATCTCGGAGAAGGGCCAGAAGCTCCAGATGGAGTTCGTGGACAAGGAGCGGGTGGAGCTCAAGAAGATCTTCGACCGCATGGATCCCATCGTGGCCTCCATCGCGCAGCGCGAGGGCCTCTCGGTGGTGTTCGAGAAGAGCGACTCCGGGCTGGTGTACGCGCTGCCCAGCATGGACGTCACCGACGAGCTGGTGCGGACCTACAACGAGAAGCACCCGGTGAAGGGCGTGAAGCTGCCCGCGCCCCGCGCGAACGGCGGCACGAAGTGAAGACCGCCGCAGAGCTCGCGGCGTTGGTGCAGGGACGCCTCGAGGGCGAAAGCGAGCGCGTCATCGCCGGCGTGGCCGGGCTCGAGGCCGCGCGGCCGGACCAGGCGTCGTTCTACGGGAACAAGAAATACAAGGCGCAGCTGGAGGCCACCCGGGCGGGGGTGGTCTTCGTGGCCGCCGACGCGCCTCCGCGGGGCGCGCGCACGTACGTGGTGGTCGACAACCCGCACCTCGCCTTCGCGCGAGCGGCCCAGGCCTTCCACCCGCCGAAGGCGCACGCCCCGGGCGTCAGCCGGCTGGCCACCGTTCACCCCGGAGCCCGCGTGCACCCCTCCGCCACGGTGAAGGACTTCGTGACGGTGTGCGAGGGCGCCGAGGTGGGCGCCGACGCGGTGCTGTACCCCGGCGTGTACGTGGGCGAACGCGCGCGCGTCGGGGAGGGCACGGTGCTCTCGCCCAACGTGGTGGTGATGGACGACTGCGAGGTGGGCGCGCGCTGCCTGCTGCACGCCAACGCGGTCATCGGCGCCGACGGCTTCGGCTTCGCGCTCGACCTCTCCGTCCCCGCGCACGTGAAGATCCCGCAGGCCGGCACGGTGCGGGTGGAAGACGACGTGGAGCTCGGCGCGTGCAGCTGCGTGGACCGCGCCACCACCGGGGTCACCGTGGTGGGCCGCGGCAGCAAGATCGACAACCTGGTGCAGGTCGGCCACAACTCCACCATCGGTCCGCTGTCCATCCTCTGCGCGCAGGTAGGCCTCTCGGGCAGCACCGAGCTGGGGCAGGGCGTGGTGCTGGCGGGGCAGTTTGCGGGCCAGGGTTTCGAGCGTTCCGGTCAT
>CALNBU010000803.1 GCA_937875615.1 uncultured Archangium sp. | reverse complement strand
GGTGTCGGTGAGGTTGTTCACCGCCAGCGAGGCGGAGAAGGTGCGTTGCTGCCACGGCACCCGGTAGGTGACCGAGGCGAAGTGCAGCAACTGCGAGGGCACCACCTGCTTGGTGTCGGCGGCGCCGGCGGTCTCCCAGGCGCGGAAGAACGCGTGCACGTAGCGGGTGTTCCACTCGACCGAGAGCGCGTCGCCCTGCGCGAAGAGGTCTGGTGCGCGGAAGGTGGCCGACGCGGCGGCCTGGAGCCACGGTCGATAGGGGATGCGGTCGCCCTTGAAGAGCGAGAAGGGGCCCTCCTCCGAGAGGTTCCGGTAGTCGGTGAACACCACGTTGCCGCCCAGGGCCAGCCAACGCCCGGGAGAGGTCCAGCCGAGCCCGCCATGCAGGGCCAGCGAGCGCGCCTGACCGATGCTCTCGTAGCGCTGCGTCTGATCGTTGGTGATCAGCACCACCAGGTTCTCGATGGCGCGGACGCTGCCCAGCACGTTGGCGGAGAAGTGGCCTACCGGAGAGGGCTGAGAGATCAGCTCCACCGCGAGGTTGGCGTTGTGGCTGCGCTCCGGTTGCAGCTCCGGGTTCTCGAGCAGGAAGGCGCCGTCGCCGAAGAGCTCGTCGGCGCGCGGCAGCCGCGCGGCGTACTCGTAGGAGGCCTTGAAGAGCAGGTGTCGGGTGGCCGAGAAGCGAAGGGTGTCGCCGGCGCCGCCGGAGAAGGAGGTGCGATCAGGGGTGGCGATGGTCGAGCCCTCGCCCAGGTGCGCGTCCTGCAGGTAGCCCTTGACGAAGATCACGTTCTCCAGCCGGCGATCGAACAGCGTCTGCCGGTGGGAGGCGCCGAGGGTGGCGCTGGTCATCGAGACCCGAACCGCGAGCGGATCTCTCAGCCCCAGGTCGCGGAGCCAGGCGTTGCGACCGGCGCGCCAGTAGTGGTCGACGCCGACGCTCAGCTCGAGATCTTCCGGCCGCCAGGTGCTGACGGTGGCGCGCGCGCGCCCGAAGAGGGTGTCGAAGCGGGTCTTGAGGTCCTGGGGGACGTTGGCGATCTCGCCGCCGTTCAACCGCTGGCTGACGCAGGCGCCGTACCAGTCGTAGATGCACTTCGCGACGTCGACCAGGGAGGCGTAGCGGCGATTGAAGCCGGCGGTCGCCGAGAGCTTGAGCCGCTCGTGCGGGGTGACCGCGTACTGGAGCGTAGCGCCCATGCTCTGGCGCTGTGAGGTGACCTCTCCGTAGGGCGCGGTCATCACCTGGTTGTGGGGGATCTCCTTGTCGTACTGCGCGAAGTAGCCGTGCACCGCGAGCCGGTCGGCCCACTTCTGGTTGACGATGCCCGCCTCGACGTTGACGCCGGTGGCCTCGTAGCCGTCGTGGTTCTTGT
>CALNBU010000802.1 GCA_937875615.1 uncultured Archangium sp. | reverse complement strand
GCCCGGCGCCCACCAACCGTCGAGCGCCGAGAACACCAGGGCGGCCGCCAGCGGCAGCGCCAGCGCCGTCCCCAGCAGCCCCGACAGCCAGGGCCGCGCCGAGGTCCGGCACACGTCGTCGGCGTGCTGGAGCGAGCGCAGCACCGCGCGCCAACCACAGCTGACGAGCACCACCAGCAGCGCGCTCCCGCCGGCCACGCGCGACAGCCACGCGGCCACCTCCGCAGGCGCGACGTCGCCCACCAGGCCCACGAAGAGCGTCGACTCCACCAGCTTCGAGACCTGCACCGCGCCTGCCACCACGAAGGTGGCCGCCAGCAGCGGCCGCAACAGCCGCATGGGCGTGGGCTGCCGGTTGAGCCGCGCCAGCAGCTCGCGCACCGGCAACACCTGGTCGTCGAAGCCCAGCTTGGGCAGCGCGATGAAGGCATCGACGGCCACCTCCCAGGTGAAGGCCAGCCCGCGGGCCAGGGCGATGCGCTCCCGCGCGTCGATGGCGTCGACCCACGCGGCGGTCCATTCGTGGGCCGAGAAGAAGGCGTCGAAGAAGACGTCGATGCGCTCCACCAGCCGCAAGATGGACTCGTCGATGACGTCGGCCGCCGCGTGCACCCCCACCGCCACCACGGCGAAGAGCCCCAGCGGGACGAAGGCCCACCGGAAGGCACCCAGAATGCGGCTCACGCGTTCCACCCGCGCCAGAACGTACGAGCAGCGGCGGAGATCTCCTGCACGAAAACAACGAAGGGGCGCCCTTGCGGAGCGCCCCTTCGAGAGACTGCGAGCTTGCCGGTGCTTACGCCTGCGGCGCGTTGGACTCGGCCTGACGCTCGGCGAGCGCCTGCTTGCGCGAGAGGCGGATCTTCCCGCCGCCGTCGATGGAGATGACCTTCACCAGCACCTCGTCACCCTCGTTGACGATCTCGT
Organism: uncultured Archangium sp.; assembly: GCA_937875615.1. GTDB lineage: Bacteria > Myxococcota > Myxococcia > Myxococcales > Myxococcaceae > Archangium_A. Next base: position 5,423 of record CALNBU010000802.1, on the reverse strand, counting down.
TCACCGTCTTCACCCGCTTGTCGGCGAGCTCGGAGATGTGGATGAGGCCGTCGGTGCCGGGGAACAGCTCCACGAAGGCGCCGAACTCGACGACCTTCCGCACCGTGCCGAGGTACAGCTTGCCGATCTCCGCCTCGCGGGTCAGCGCCTGGATCATCGAGATGGCGGCCTTCACCGCGTCGGCATCGGCCGAGGCGATGTCGACCTTGCCGGAGTCGTCGATGTTCACCGAGGTGCCGGTGCGGGCGATGATGTCCTTGATGACCTTGCCGCCGGGCCCGATGACGTTCTTGATGAACTCGGGGCGGATGTGGATGGACACGATGCGCGGCGCGAACTGGCTGATCTCCTTGCGCGCCTCGGGCAGCGCCTTGAGCATGGTGTCGAGGATCTGGAGACGGCCGACGCGGGCCTGCTCCATCGCCTTGAGCATGATGGCCGTGGTGATGCCGGTGATCTTGATGTCCATCTGCACGGCGGTGATGCCCTTCGCGGTGCCGCACACCTTGAAGTCCATGTCGCCGAGGTGATCTTCGTCGCCGAGGATGTCGGTGAGGATGGCGACCTTCTCGCCCTCCTTCACCAGGCCCATGGCGATGCCGGCCACCGGGGCCTTGAGCGGGACACCCGCGTCCATCATCGCCATGGTGCCGCCGCACACCGAGGCCATCGACGAGCTGCCGTTGGACTCGAGGATGTCGGAGACGATGCGCACCACGTACGGGAAGGTCTCCTTGCCGGGCACCATGTTGCGCAGCGCGCGCTCGGCCAGCGCGCCGTGGCCGATCTCACGACGACCGGGACCGCGCAGCGGCTTCACCTCGTTCACCGAGAACGGGGGGAAGTTGTAGTGCAGCAGGAAGGTGCGGCTGATCTCGCCGGCCAGCGTCTCGATGCGCTGGTCGTCTTCGGACGTGCCCAGGGTGGCGGTCACCAGCGACTGGGTCTCGCCGCGCTGGAAGACGGCGGAGCCGTGCGTGCGCGGGAGCGCGCCCACCTCGACGGTCACGTCGCGCACCACGTCGTGCGGGCGCCCGCCGATGCGGCCACCGTTGGTGGTCAGCTCGCGCATGTACTCGTACTTCAGCTCCTCGTAGATGCCCTTGACCTGCTTCTCGACGGCCGCGTAGCCATCGCCCAGCTCGGCCTTGAGCTTCTCCTGCAGCGCCTTGCCGCCCGCCTTCAACGAGGCGTAGCGCTCGTGCTTCTCATTGATGCCGTAGCCGGCCTTGATGCCCGCCCACGCCAGCGCCTTCGCCTTCTCCTTCAGCGCGGGGTCGAAGCCGACCGCCTTCTCGTACTCGCGGGTCTTGGCGCCGACCTCGGCGCGGAGCTCCTCGAGCGCCTTGATGATGGGCTGGCAGCTGGCGTGCCCGAAGTCGAGCGCGGCGACCATGTCGGCCTCCGAGATCTCCTCGGCGCCGCCCTCGACCATCACGATGGCCTCCTTCGAGGCGGCCACCACCAGGTCGATGTCAGACTTGCTGCGCTGGTCGGCGGTGGGGTTGGCCACCAGCGTGCCGTCGACGCGGCCCACGCGCACGCAGGCGATGGGGCCGTTGAACGGGATGTCGGAGATGGCGAGCGACGCCGAGGCCGCCACCAGCGCCAGCACGTCGGGCTCGGCCTGCTTGTCGAAGCTGACCACGCTGATCATGATCTGCGTGTCGTAGGGGTAGCCGTCGGGGAACAGCGGGCGGCAGGAGCGGTCGACGATGCGGCTGGTCAGCGTCTCCTTCTCGGTCAGCTTGCCCTCGCGGCGGAAGTAGCCGCCGGGGATGCGACCGGCCGAGTAGAAGTTCTCCTTGTACTCGACGGTGAGCGGGAGAAAGTCGACGTCGCGCTTGTCCTTCGCGCTGACGGAGGTGGCGAGCACGCGGGTGTCGCCGAACGACACGAGCGCGGCGCCGTCGGCCTGCTTGGCGAGGCGGCCGGTTTCGATGGTGAGGTCGCGGTCTCCGACCTTGATGGTCTTGCGGATGATGGCCATGGGTTACTTCCTTCGTGGTGAGAGCGCCCGTTGGCTTTGACCCCCTGATCGACGCTCCCGAAGGCTTCGGGAGCTTCGAACAAGAAATCAATCCAACGCATGGGCGCGGGTTGAAAAAACACCAAAGGGGCTCCCTTTCGAGAGCCCCTTCGGGGACAGCGTTACTTGCGGATGCCGAGCGCGTCGATCAACTTCTTGTAGCGCGCCTGGTCTTTCGACTTCAGGTAGTCAAGCAGGCTGCGGCGCTGGCTGACCAGCTTCAGCAGGCCACGGCGGCTGTGGAAGTCCTTCTTGTGCGACTTGAAGTGCTCCGTCAGCTCGGTGATGCGCTCCGACAGCAACGCGATCTGGACCTCGGGAGACCCGGTGTCCTTCTCGTGGGTGCGGAACTTCGTGACCAGCTCCTGCTTCTTCTCTGCGGCGACCGTCATGGTGAGGCTCTCCACCTCCGGTTGAAATCCACCAGACCCGCGGAGGGGTACAGATCAGGTAGCTGCGGCGCCCTTAGCCAAGCCGGGCGCGAGCGTCAAACGATCAACCAGTGCCGGCGGCGTCACAGCAGCGCCGGCGTCACCGTCAGCCCCACCAACACCTGCCGCCCCGGCATGGGGAAGCCGTACTCCGTCGAATAGTCCGCGTCGAAGAGGTTGGTGACGCGCACCCAGCCCCGCACCTGCGCGGTGCCGCCCTCCAGCCGCGCGTCGAACACCGCCGCCGCGGGCAGCGTGGTGAGCACGCGGGTGTAGGGATGGGTGAAGTGCCGCTCGCTCATCACCCGCAGGCCGGCCCACAGCTCCAGCCACGGCCACGGCGTCACCGCCGCGTCCACCACCGCCTGGTGCATCGGCCGATACTCCAACCACCCCGCTGGCTCCGAGAGCCGCCGCGTCGACTGCAGCACATAGCCCAGCCGCGCGCGGCCGTAGCGCGCCTTCCAGCCGGCCGCGAGCTCGCCGCCCAGCATCCGCGCCTGCGACACGTTCTGGAGCTGGTCGAGGCCGCCCTCCACCCGCACCGCCTCGATGAGGTCCACCACCTCCGCGTCCCACCCCGACAGCTCCAGCTGCAGCCCCTCCACCGGCCGCCACGCGCCGTTCACCCCGAAGTGCCAGGCGGACTCCGGGCGCAGCGCCGCGTTGGGCAACCTGAAGCCCATGGCCTCGCTGAAGCGCTCGCGCAACGTGGGGAAGCGCGTGCGCCGCGCCGCGGTCACCGTCACCGTCAGCGTCTGGTGCGGCGTCAGCACCGCCGACACCATCGGCCCCAGCCCCACGCCCGGCCGCGCGCCGGGCAAGGCCAGCGGCACCTCCGCGTCGAGCTGCAGCCCCGCCAGCAGATTGAGGAACGGAGTGGCCCGCCACTCCACTTCGGGCGCGGCGGTGATGATGAGCCGCGAGACGTCGTCGGGAGAGCCGTTGGTCGCCCGGGAGGTGTGGCGCTCCAGCTGCGCGCCCACCCAGAAGCGCCACGCCAGCGAGTCGAGGAAGCGCCCGCTGCCGCGCGTGCGCGCCCCCACGCTCATGTCGTCGTAGAGCGAGGAGAACGAGCGCGGCGTGGTCTGGGTCGTAAAGGTGGTGTCATCCCAGGCGTCGACCACGTTCAGCGCGCCGCGCCACCACGCCATGGTCTCCAGGCGCAGGCCGTCGCGCTCGTAGCGGTGGCTGAGCTGCGCGGTGCCGGTGTCCCACCGGGAGAAGCGCCAGAAGCGCGGCCGCACGTCGAGCGTGCTGACCGGCATGCCGCGCTCCCCCGAGAGATACCAGCCGGTGGCCTCCAACACGTGGTGGCTTCCCTGCCACGACGCCGACGCGCCCACGTAGCCCACGCGTCGATCCGAGTTGAGCCGCTCGCCGCCGTCTTCGCGGAAGGTGGGCTCGAAGCGCGCCGACAATGGCGTGGCGCTGCGCTGCGCCCACCCCGCGTAGAGCGAGACGCCGAAGGGCCCGGCCCGCAGCGCGCCCCGGGCGTTGGCCTCGAAGCGCCCCAGGCCGCCCACCTCGAGGGAGGTGACCAGCGGCGGCCCGCGCCCCGCCCGCCGCGTGCGGAGGTCCACCACGCCGCCCAGCCCGTTGGGTCCAGCCAGCACCGAGCTGGGCCCGGCGGCCACGTCGATGCGCTCGAGCATCGCCGCCGGCACCATGTCCAGGTCTATCTGCCCGTCGTAGGGAATCTCGAAGGGCGCGCCGTCGAGCAGCACCGCCAGCTGCCGCTGCGCGAAGCCGCGCACGGTGATGATGCGCTCTCCGCGCGCGCCCGCGGTGGCGTGCACCGAGGGATCATAGTCGAGCGCCTCCACCGCGGTGCGCGCGCCCACCTCCTCCATGCGCGCCTCCCGCATGGTGTGGCCGATGGGCGCGCCACCGGCCGTCACCAGCGTCTCGTAGCGCGACGAGGCGACGCCCGCGTCGGCCTGCGCGAGCGCCAGCAGCAGCAGCCAGCCCATGGCTCAGGGCTGGGTGAGGAAGAGGTCGGTGAGATCGTTCACGTACATGCACCCCGCGTAGCCGAGCGCGTCCTCCCAGTTGAGGTTGCGCGTGACGGGGTCGATGCCGCCCTGCGTGAGGCGCGCCCCTTCGAGCGGCAGCAACGACATGCAGTTGCCGCGCGAGGCGGGGTCGAAGCCGTCGGAGGCCTTGAAGCCCACCCGCACCTCACTCAGCGTCACCTCGGGCAGCGCGGTGGTGACGACCAGGCTCAAGCGCACCACCGTCGCCCCCTCCAGGTCCTCGGTAGCCAACCCCGAGAGCGCCACCTCTCCGGCGCCACCGTCGGGGAAATGCACGGTGACCGAGAGGCCGCCAGTGGTGCCCGCATCGTCGCGCGCGCCCGCGTCGGTGACGTCCCCCGCATCGGTGTCGGACGGCGGCGCATCGCAGGAGATCCAGAGCAACCCACAACCCAGCAGGAGGAGCGTTCGCATGTGACCTGCGCCGCTACGTCGCCCGCCCGGGCCATGACAAGCCTTCATGACGCTTCGTCAAGTATGCTTGACCTCATGAACAACCGGCTCCGGGCTCTGCGCAGCGAACGGGGGTTGACCCAGGCCGCCCTCGCCTCGGCGGTGAAGGTGTCGCGGCAGGCGCTGCACGCGCTGGAGTCGGGGCGCTCGACGCCGGGCGTGGACGTCGCGCTGCGGCTGGCGGCGGCCCTGGACGTCACCGTGGAGCAGCTCTTCTCGTCGGCCGCCGAGGAGGCGCGGGTGCTGGCGCGGTTGACGACGCGCGGCGCTTCGGGCCGGGTGGCGCTGGCGCGGGTGCAGGACGACTGGGTGGCCCACCCGCTGGCGTCGAGAGACCTCCGGGCCGCCGACGGGCTGGTGGTGGGTCGCCGCGGCGGGCGCGCGCTGGTGGAGCCGCTGGCCTCGCTGCGCCGGGCCGAACGGAGGTTGCTGGTGATGGGCTGCGCGCCCGCCCTGGGGCTGCTGGCCTCGCGG
>CALNBU010000801.1 GCA_937875615.1 uncultured Archangium sp. | reverse complement strand
CCCGCCGCGACGACATCGGCCCGCTGGCCGCGCACTTCGTGGCCTCGCTGGGGCCCGTCAACGGGCGCGCGGGCGCCCGGCTGGCCCCCGACGCCACCGCGCTGCTGGCCGCGCAGGCCTGGCCCGGCAACGTCCGCCAGCTCCAGAACTTCATCGAGCGGCTGCTGGTGCTGGCGCCCCCGGGCGAGCTGCTGGAGCGCGCCACCGTCGAGCGGGAGCTGGCCCGCACCGGCCTCGACCCGAAGCCCGCGGACGGCGGCGACTCCCTGAGCGACCGCAGGAAGGACGCCGAGCGCACCGCGGTGGAGGAGGCGCTGAAGAAGGCCGCCGGAAATCGCAGCGTCGCCGCGCGGCTGCTGGGCGTCAGCCGGCGCACCCTGTACAACAAGCTCGAAGCGCTCGGACTCGACCTATGAACCTCCGTCACCTGCTGCCGTTGCTCGCCCTCTCCGCCTGCCCCGCCCCGGAAACCGGAGACGACGGCGTCTTCTTCTGGCGCCTCACCGAGAGCAGCCTGGCCTTCGGCGCCTGCACCGACGACCCGCGCTTCCGCGACGACGTGACGCCCTTCGCCATCGGAGAGAACAGCTTCATCATCTACCGGGTCTCGGAGGACGGGAAGGCGGCGGCGACCCTCAGCTGCACGCACGTCGACGTCAGCACCTGCGCCGAGAGCGCGGACCACATCCCCTGGGAGGTGGCGGGCCAGGAGTTGACCCGCTCGCAGACCTTCACCGACTCCGTCGCCGACGCCGGCTGCGACATGCAGCAGGTGGTCACCGAGACGCTCATCGACAAGGGCCAGACGATGACGCTCGACGTGGTGAACGTGTTGACGCTCATCAACACCACGCCGGGCTCGGGGGTGTGCGAGGACCTCGACGCGGCCACCCGCAGCCGCTCCACCAACGGCTTCGGCGTAGAGGGCTGCGTCATCAGCCGGCAGCTCAAGGGCGCCGCGCCCTGAGCGGCACCTACTTGATGACGCTCACCAGCTGATTGATGTTGAGCGGCAGCTTCTGGCCGCCCGACTGCACGTCGGCGTCGAAGGAAATCTGCGCCTGGCCACCCTGCGCAATCTTCGCCGCCGCGCCCGCCGCCTGCAGGAAGTTGACGGTGAGCGGAATGGACACGTCTTTGTTGCCCTTGCCCTGCATGGCGCCCAGGTTGCCGGTACTCAGGGTGCCGATGCTGGCGCCGGCCAGCTTGAGGTTCCCCACCACCGCGGAGATGGGCAGGGCGTAGCTGTTCTTGTTGGTCACCTTGAGCGGGAACTCGAGGGTGGCGCCGGTGATGGAGATGTTCGACACCTTCGGGTTGCCGAAGGCGATGGCCGGCAGCTTGGGCACCTCGAAGGTGCCGCTCTTCGAGATGGGGAGGTTGATGACCCCGATGGGCGTCTTGATTCCCAGCGCGCCCGACGCGCCCCACTTCGCGTTGTCCTTGGTGAGGAAGGTCTGCACCACCTGGGCGATGTCCTGGAACTTGATGCCCGCCGGGAAGTGCAGGTCGGTGCTGCCCTGCGAGGCGATGGTGAGCCCCTGCTTCGGCTTGCCGGAGACGACCTGCTTGTCCTCCACCGTCAGCGCGTACTCGATGGAGGCCAGCGAGAGGCCCACCGGGTTGGGGTTGTCGAGCTTCCAGATGGTGTCGAGCGTGATGCCCTGGAACGAGGCGTCCTGCAGGCCCAGCTTCTTGAAGGCGAAGCCGGGCTCCTTGAAGCCCGCGGCCCCCAGGAACTGGCTCAGGTAGGCGCAGCCCGGCAACACACAGCAGGTCAACACGGCAACGAAGAGTCGTCTCATGGCAGAGCGCAAGATTGCCGCGAACGACGGCCTCACGCCGAAGGAATTCTTCGCCTGTCGCGCGTTACGGCAGGAAGTCCGCCACCGAGAGGTAGCGCTCACCGGTGTCGTAGCTGACGGTGAGGACCCGGCTGCCCGCGGGGAGCTCGGGCAGCTTCTGCTTCACCGCCTGCAGCGACGCGCCCGACGACGCCCCCACGAAGAGCCCCTCTTCCCGCGCCGCGCGCCGGGCCATCTCGAAGGCGTCGGTGTGCTCCACCTGGATGGTGCCGTCGAGCAGCTCCACCTTGAGGTTCCTGGGGATGAAGCCCGCGCCGATGCCCTGGATGGGGTGCGGCGAGGGCTGCCCGCCGGAGATGACCGGCGACTTCGCGGGCTCCACGGCGAAGACCTTGAGCTTCGGCCACACCGGCTTGAGCACCTGCGCCAGCGCGGTGATGTGCCCGCCGGTGCCCACGCCGGTGACGATGGCGTCGAGGCCCTCGGGGAAGTCGCGCAGAATCTCCTGCGCGGTGCCGCGGCGGTGCGCCTCGACGTTGGCCTCGTTCTCGAACTGCTGCGGCATCCACGCGCCGGGGGTCTGCTCCAGCAGCTCCTGCGCGCGGGCGATGGCGCCCTTCATGCCCTTCTCGCGCGGCGTGAGCTCCAGCTTCGCGCCGTAGGCCGCCATCACCCGGCGGCGCTCCACCGACATGGAGTCGGGCATCACCAGAATCACCTGGTAGCCCTTCACCGCGCCGACCAGGGCCAGCCCCACGCCGGTGTTGCCGCTGGTGGGCTCGATGATGATGCCGCCCGGCTTCAACAGGCCCCGACCCTCCGCGTCTTCAATCATCTGCAGCGCGATGCGGTCCTTGATGGAGGCGCCGGGGTTGGCGCGCTCCAGCTTCACCCACACCTCGTGCGTGGTGCCGAAGAGGCGGTTGAGCTTGAGGTGAGGGGTGTTGCCGATGGTCTCGAGGATGCTGTTGACCCGCATGGGAGGCGCTCCGTTTTGATGGATGAGAATCCGGTGTAGCGGAACCGGGCGCGCGCGGCAACCTTCGCTTCAGATGACCCAGTCGTACTCATCGAAGTTCTGCGCGCCGGGCGTGCGCGGCCGAACCTCCGACTTGCGGGTCACCACCGAGTTGGGCGGCACCGACTGGGTGAGGAAGGCGTTGCCCGCCACCAGCGAGTTGTAGCCCACCACCGTGCTGCCCCCGAGGATGGTGGCGCCCGCGTAGATGACCACCTCGTCTTCGATGGTGGGGTGACGCTTCTTGTCGGCCAGCGACTTCTCCACCGTCAGCGCGCCGAGGGTGACGCCCTGGTAGAGCTTCACGCCGTCGCCGATGCGGGTGGTCTCGCCCACCACCACGCCGGTGCCGTGGTCGATGCAGAAGCGTCGGCCGATGCTGGCGCCGGGGTGGATGTCGATGCCGGTCTTCTCGTGCGCGTACTCCGTCAACAAGCGCGGGAGCAGCGGCACGCCGAGCGTCCACAGCAGGTTGGCCACCCGGTAGGTGGCGATGGCGAAGAAGCCCGGGTAGGTGAGGATGACCTCGTCGATGCTGCGCGCCGCCGGGTCTCCCTCGAGGATCGCGCGGGCGTCGGCCTCGAGCTTCTCGTGCACCAGCGGCAGCCCCTCGAGGAAGCGCTCGAACAACCCCACGGGGAGCGCGCCGCTGAGGGTCGCGAGCGCCCGCTCCAGCGAGGTGAAGGTGTGCGCGAGCTGCTCGACCTCGTCCTCCACCGCCGCCTCGCTGGCGGCCGGCGCGGTCGAGAAGTGCGGGTAGAGCAGCCCCAGCACCTGGCCGGCGAACTGGAGGGCGAGCGGCCGCAGCTGGGGCGGCACCTGATGCGAGCGCCGGGCAGCGAGCAGCCGGCTCTTCAGCGCGTCGGGGATGTGCGACATGACCCGCTGCCCCTACGCGTTGCACGGCGGCCCTGTCAAAAGGGGAAACGCCGCGCTACGCAGCAGGGGCGTGGGCGTCATTGCCAGACACAGCATGTTCGATGGGCTGTTCACCGTGGCCCTCAAGCCGAGCGGCGCCTTCAGCGAGGCGCTGAAAGCCAGGGGCTTCGACCCCGACCGACCAGAGCCGGAGTATCCGCTCGCCGTCTGGCACGACTGCCTCGACGTCGCCTGGCAGCAGCTCTACCCGCTGGAGTCGCGCGAGCGGGCCTGGTGGCTGCTGGGCGAGCGCTTCCTCGAGGGCTACCTGCAGACGCTGGTGGGTCGGCTCATCGGCGCGGCCCTGCCGTTGCTCTCGGCGCGCACCTTCGTGACGCGCTCGCCGCGCTTCGTGGCCACCGGCCTGCAAGGCGCGGCGCTGGAGCTGGTGTGGCAGGGCGAGCGCGACGCGGTGGTGCACCTGACCAACCTGCCGCCGCCCTCCGCCCACCTGACCGCCGGCGTGGTGACGGTCTGCATGAAGCGCATGAAGGTGTCCGGGGTGCAGCTCGACCCCACTCCACTCGACGGCGGTGGTTGCAGCCTGCGCATCCGCTGGAGCTGAGCGACGTGGACACCTTCCCCGCAGAGTTCGAGGCGATGCTGTCGGCGGAGGGACGCCAGCTGCTGCGCGGCGACCACCCCGCCCGGGGCGCCCTGCTGCGCGAGCCGTTCTACGCGGGCACGGACCTGCTCGACCCACGGGCCTGCGACGGCGCGCTGGCCCTGCTCGACCGGCACTTCCGCCAGCGCCTGGTGACCCAGTTCACCGCGCTGCCGTCGGCCACCAGCGCCACCGCCTCACACGGAGACCACCTGCCCAAGGTGGGCCGCATGCGCTTCGTGTCCAACGACGGGGTCGACGGCTTCATCACCCGCAGGTTGGCGGAGTCGTGCGGGCTGCTCACCATGCTCGGCTCCGCCAGCTACCGCGCCTTCTGCGAAGCGCTGGCCGGGAGAGCCCTGGAGGGCCCGACCAGCCGGCAGCTGCTGGCCTACCGCCAGGGAGACAGCGCCGGGCCCCATGCCGACCATCACCCCGGCGAGGCGCGGATGGCTGGCGGCTACACCGACGTGCACCTCACCTTCTGCACGCCCGGCGTGCGCGACCAGCGCATCATCTACGCGCGCGAGGGCCACTTCTCCGAGCAGCGCTCCATCGCCGCCATGGGCACGGTGACCGCCTACCGCCTCCCGGTATGGCACTACACCACGCCGCTGCAGGCCGACTCTCCAGACGACCTGCGCTGGCTGCTGCTGGGCACCTTCCTCGACGCGCCCTGAGCCGCCGCTCAGTCGCAGAGCGTGGCGGTGAAGGTGCCGTTGAGCGCGTTCTCGTCGCCGTCCGTGACGTTGAGGCCGATGGTGACGCTGGTGTCGCCCAGCGCCGACACCTCCAGCACGCCGCTGGTGATGATGGCGTTGTCCGAGGGCGGCGTGACGAAGGTCACCGTCTGCCCGTCCGGGTCGCCGAAGGCCAGCTTGAGCTCCCGACGCCCCTCCTCCGCCGGCTGAGACCAGATGACGTAGCCGGTGGAGACCTCCGCGAAGTCGTCGCAGTCGGCCACGTCTTTCTCCGCGTCGGAGTACAGGGTGACGGAGAGCCTGTCGTCGGCGCGGCTGACCACCGCCTTGCCCAGCGTCCACGCCGAGCCTCCGAAGCTGCCCGAGGGCAGGCCGGTGTCGATGGACTCCGCTGCGGGACCACAGCCGGTGAAGAGAGCGAGGGTGCTGACGAGGAGGAAGCGCTGCATGGAGGGACCTTTCAGGGAATGAGACGTGAACATCGGTTTTTCCGGGCGGCACCGACGGCGCCTCCACGCCATCGATTCAACACCCGTCGTTCCGTCAGGTAGCGCGTGACGTTTCTTCTGGCTGTGACATGTTGCCCGCCGTGCGCGTCGTCCTCCTCCTCACCGTCGGTCTCCCCGTGTTCGCGACCCAGCTGGTCGCGCTCGCGCTGCCCGGCGTGGAGATGGTGCGCTTCGTGCCGTTGCGACAGCTCCCCGCGGAGACGCACCAGCAGGCTCAGGACGAAGCGCGGGTGCCGGCGCCGCGCGGCGCACACCGGCTCGGCCTCGCCGCGCATATCGTTTCGCGTGACGGAGATAGCTGGAACGAGGCGATGAGCCTCGCCTTCACGGCCATGCTGGACTGAAGCCCCCGTGCGCCCT
>CALNBU010000800.1 GCA_937875615.1 uncultured Archangium sp. | reverse complement strand
GAAAAGAATCCCGCGCGCCCGGTGCACGAGGTGATGACGAAGCAGCTGGTGACCGCCCCGGAGGGTGTGACCCAGGAGCGCGCCATCGAGTTGCTGCACAGCAACCGGGTGGAGAAGCTGTTGATCATCAGCGAGACGGGCGAGCTGCGCGGCCTGATGACGGTGAAGGACGCGGAGAAGCGGCGGGTGTACCCCAACGCGGCGAAGGACTCGAAGCAGCGCCTGCTGGTGGCGGCGGCGGTGGGCGTGGGCGCGGACCGCGACGAGCGGGTCGACGCGCTGCTGAAGGCCGGGGTGGACGTGATCGTGGTCGACACCGCGCACGGGCACAGCCGCGGCGTCATCGAGTCCATCGCCGAGCTCCGGAAGAACTTCCGCGGTGACTTCGAGCTGATCGCGGGCAACGTGGCCACCGCGGAGGCCACGCGGGCGCTCATCGGGGCCGGGGTCGACGCGGTGAAGGTGGGCATCGGCCCGGGGTCGATCTGCACCACGCGGGTGGTGGCCGGCGTCGGGGTGCCGCAGATCACCGCCATCGACGACTGCGCGCGCGCGGCGGAGGGCTCCGGCGTCCCGATCATCGCCGACGGCGGCATCAAGTACTCCGGCGACGTGGTGAAGGCGCTGGCGGCGGGCGCGCACACGGTGATGGTGGGCTCGCTCTTCGCGGGCACCGAGGAGTCACCGGGCGAGACGATTCTGTACCAGGGGCGCAGCTACAAGGCGTACCGGGGCATGGGCTCGCTGGGCGCCATGCGCCAGGGCTCGAAGGACCGCTACTTCCAGGGCGGGGTGCAGGACGACAAGAAGCTGGTGCCCGAGGGCATCGAGGGCCGGGTCCCGTACAAGGGCACGGTGGCCATGAACGTCTTCCAGTTGCTGGGTGGGCTTCGCGCCGGCATGGGCTACTGCGGCGCGAAGGACATCGACGCGCTCCGCACCGGCGCGCAGTTCGTGCAGATCACCTCGGCCGGGCTCAAGGAGAGCCACGTGCACGACGTGATCATCACCGAGGAGGCGCCGAACTACCGCCGCGAATGAGGCTCAGCGGCCGCGCTTCTTGCGGCCGCCGCTGGCGGGGTCCTGGCTCTTGATCTCCACCGTCTTCTCGGCGTTGTTGAGGCGCTGGTGGAGCGCGTCCTTGTCGTCGAGGCCCAGCGCGTCGATGGCCTCGCGCAACAGCTCGAAGTCGAGGCGCGCAGCCTTCACCGCCTTGCCGTCCTTGTAGTCGTCGACCACCGGCACCTGGACGATCTCGCGCACCAGCGTCTCGAAGTCGTGGCGCACGTCGGCCTGGGCGTCGTTGCAGCTGTCTCGGGCGGCGATCACGTTGGCGCTGCCCTCCTGGTAGGCGAGGTCGGGGTTGCGCGAGATGGCGTCTTCGAAGCGGGCGTTGCGATCTCTCACCTTGTCGAACAGCTCTCCGTAGGTGGTGATGCGCTGCGGCTCCGGCTTGCTCTCGTCGCGGGCCCGGGTCAGCTCCTGGGTGATGTCGTCGCACTTGAGCTTGAGCAGCTCTTCCGCGGTGGCGGACCCTGACGAGTCGCTGCGCCGGGTGTCTCGCTCCAGTCGCTCTTCGCTGCTGATTTCCTTCACACAGCCGAAGGAGAACAAGAGGGTCACGGTCAGAATGCGCTTGTTCATTGGCCACGGCAGTGTCGAAGGGTTAGAGGCCGCCGTCAACGACTGATGAGCGCCATGCACGCCACGCACGAAAAGATCCTCATTCTCGACTTCGGCAGTCAGTACACCCAGCTCATCGCGCGCCGGGTGCGCGAGCTCGGCGTGTACTGCGAGATCCACCGGCCCGATCTCCCGCTCGACGCGATCCGCGCCATCTCTCCGCGGGGCATCATCCTCTCCGGAGGACCGATGTCGGTGGAGCAGGACGGCTCGCCGCGGCCCGCGCCGGAGTTGTTCGAGCTGGGGCTGCCGGTGCTGGGCATCTGCTACGGCCTCCAGTTGATGGCCAAGCTGCTGGGTGGCCGCGTCGACAAGAGCGCGCACCGGGAGTTCGGCCCGGCGGAGGTCGAGGTGCTCGAGGCGCGCGGTCCCTTCGCGGGCTTCGCCCCCGGCAGCCGGGTGAAGGTGTGGATGAGCCACGGCGACCGGGTGGAGGCGTTGCCGCCGGGCTTCGTGCCGCTGGCCCGCACGCCCAACGCGCCCTTCGCCGCCGCCGCGCACGAGTCGAAGCCGTTCTACGGCGTGCAGTTCCACCCGGAGGTGGTGCACACGCCGCAGGGGCGGGAGCTGCTGCGCGCGTTCCTCTTCACCGAGTGCGGCGTGACCGGCGACTGGACGATGAAGCGCTTCATCGACGAGTCGGTGGCCAGCGTCCGGGCCGCGGTGGGGGAGGGCCGGGTGATCTGCGGCCTGTCCGGAGGCGTGGACTCCTCGGTGGCGGCGCTGTTGCTCCACCGCGCCATCGGCGACAGGCTCCAGTGCATCTTCGTCGACAACGGGCTGCTGCGGCAGGGCGAGCGCGAGCAGGTCGAGGCGCTCTTCGTGGGCCGCTTCCATGTGCCGCTCAAGACCATCGACTCGCGCGACCGCTTCCTGACCAAGCTCGCGGGCATCAGCGACCCCGAGCAGAAGCGCAAGACCATCGGCTACGAGTTCATCAGCGTCTTCGAGGAGGCCGCGGCGGAGTTCACCGACGCGCAGTTCCTCGCGCAGGGCACGCTGTACCCGGACGTCATCGAGTCGGTGTCGGTGGTAGGCAAGGCCGCGGTCATCAAGAGCCACCACAACGTGGGCGGGTTGCCCGAGAAGATGAAGCTCAGGTTGGTGGAGCCGCTGCGGGAGCTCTTCAAGGACGAGGTGCGGGTGCTGGGCCGCGAGCTGGGGCTCCCCGACGAGATGGTCTCGCGGCACCCGTTCCCGGGTCCGGGCCTGGCCATCCGGGTCATCTCGGATCTCACCCACGAGCGCCTCGAGGTGCTGCGGCGGGCCGACGTGATCGTCATCGAGGAGATCAAGAAGGCGGGGCTCTACAACGAGACCTGGCAGGCCTTCGCGGTCCTGCTCCCGGTGCGCAGCGTGGGCGTGATGGGCGACGAGCGCACCTACGAGAACACCTGCGCGGTGCGCGTGGTGAACAGCGTCGACGGCATGACCGCCGACTGGTCCCGGTTGCCCTACGAGGTGCTGGCCAACATCAGCACCCGCATCATCAACGAGGTGCGCGGCATCAACCGCGTGGTGTACGACATCTCGTCGAAGCCCCCCGCCACCATCGAGTGGGAGTAGGCTTCCCGGCGACGGAGCACCCGATGGCAGCGAAGAAGAAGACCACCAGCGACAGGCGCAGCGAGGCGTTGGCCTGGTTCGGGAACCTGAGCAGCCGCATCGCCGATGCGGGCGTGCCGGAGCTCCAGCAGTTGATCGCCGAGGCGCGCCAGTTCGATCTGGTCGGGCTGCAGGAAGCCTTCGGTGAAGATCAACACGTGCTCGACCTGAACCGGGCCGCCAACGAGCTCATCCAGGCGGGGCTCGACGCCCTGGGTCCGGCGAGCCCACAGGGTTTTCAGCTGCAGATTCTGCGCGACATCCTCAACGACAGCTGAAGCAATTCAGTAGGGCCACTGTCGGGGGTTTTGCATGTCACTTTCAGGAAAGGTATGGCGGCGCGGTGATGTGGCCGCTCGTGCTGACGTCGTTGCTGGCCCAGACAGACGGGGGCGTCGAGGCGGCTCCCCGGGTGACGGTGGTGACCGGCGCGCGCGGTGAGCGCCGGGCGTCGGACGTGGTGGTGCCCACCGAGGTCATCACCCGCGCGCAGATCGAGGCGCTCGGCGCGCGGGATCTCCCCCAGCTGTTGCAGCAGCACCCGGGCGTGGAGATGGTCCACACCAACCGGGGCACCGGGCTGCGGCTCCAGGGCATGGATCCCGAGTACGTGCTGATCCTGGTGGACGGGCAGCGGGTGTCTGGCCGGGCCGGCTCCTTCACCGATCTCTCCCGCTTCTCGCTGCGGGAGGTGGAGCGGGTGGAGATCATCAAGGGCCCGGCGGCGGCGCTCTATGGGGCCGACGCCATGGGCGGGGTCATCAACCTCATCACCCGGCGCCCGCAGAAGCAGCTGGAGGGCAGCGTGCGCGGCAGCTTCGGCACGCTCCTCGAAGGTGACGTGCGCGGACACGTCGGCTCGAAGCTGGGCCCCTTCGAGCTGCGCGCGGGCGGCGGCTACCGCACCCGGCAACCCTACGACTGGGAGCCCGCGACGCCGGCCACCAGCGGCTCGGGGCTCAAGCGCGCCGACGCGGATCTCGAGGTGGCCTGGGCGCCGAGCGAGGATCTCCGCGTCTGGGCGCGCGCGCAGTACGTCTTCACCGACCTGAACGGCGTCGACCAGAACGAGAGCGGCGCCATCTTCGACCGCTACCAGCGTACCGAGTCGTTCGACACCTGGCTGGGGGCGCAGGCGCGCTTCGGTGGCCGCACCAACGTCACCCTGCGCGGTCACTTCGGGCTCTTCAAGGATCAGTTCCTGGTCGACCAGCGCGGCTCCCGCGCGCTCGACGAGTACTCGGTCAACCTCACGCGCCTGTGGGAGGCCTACGGCCAGGTCGACCACCAGCTGGGCCAGCACACCCTGACCGCCGGCGTGGAGGGGCTGAGCGAGCAGTTGAGCTCCACCCGCCTCGACCCCGATCGCGTGGAGCGCGGGCGCCTCGGCCTCTTCCTTCAGGACGAGTGGGTGTCGTCGGGCGAGGGCGCGAAGCTCACCGTGGCGCCGGGCTTTCGCGCCGACATCGACACGCAGTTCGGTTGGGCCCCGTCGCCGCGCATCGCCTTCAAGGTCGACCCCATCCCCGAGCTGACGTTGCGCTCCTCGTTCGGCCTCGGCTTCCGTCCCCCGTCGTTCTCTGAGCTCACACTCCGCTTCTCCACCGCCGGCGTGGGGTACATCGTGCAGGGGAACCCGGCGCTGACCGCGGAGCGCTCCGGCTCGGTCAACGTCGCCGTCGACTGGCGGTTGCCGCTGCCGGGCTGGGTGGTGTCGGCGAGCGCGTGGCACACCAGCATCTCCAACCTCATCAACATCTCCGCCTCGGGTGCGCCCAACCCCGATGATCCGGTCATCTTCGGCTACGAGAACGTGTCGAGCGCCTACACCCAGGGCGTGGAGGCGTCGCTGCGCACGCGCATCGCCCGGGGCGTCTGGTTCGACCTCAACTACATGGGCCTCGACGCGAGAGATCTCATGCGCAACCGGCCGCTGGAGGGGCGCTCGAGCCACCGGGTGAACGCCACGCTGAACGCGCGCTACAGCTTCGGCGGCGGGCTGGGCCTCGAGCTCGTCACCCGCGGGTCCTTCCTCTCCGAGCGCCCGTTCTATCTCGGCGCGGCACTGATCGTCTGGATCGCGGTGCCGATGGCGCTGCTCAGTTGCTTCCTCGTGCTCAAGGGCTGGTCGCTGATGGGCGATGCAATCTCGCACGCCGTCTTTCCCGGCGTGGTTATTGCCTACATCGTGGGCCTGCCCTACGCGGTCGGCGCCTTCGCTGCCGGCATGTTCAGCGCCATCGCTACCGGCTTCCTGAAGGACAATAGCCGCATCAAGCAGGACACGGTGATGGGCAT
>CALNBU010000799.1 GCA_937875615.1 uncultured Archangium sp. | reverse complement strand
GGGGCCGCGGCGGCACCGGCGGCGCGAACGCAGAGGGAGGCGCGGCGGGCCTCGCCGTGGCATCTGGGTTGGTGCCGCTGCGCGGAGGCTGTCCTGGCGGCCAGGGCGGCCAGGGCCAGAGCAACAGCGGCGGCGCGCCGGGGTCTGCCGGTGGCGCGCTGCAGCTCTCCGCTTCCGGGGCGGTGCTCGTCTCCGGCACCGTGGCCTCGCCCGGCGGCGGCGGCGGTGGCGTCAACAGCTCCCGAAGGGGCGGTGGTGGCGGCGGCAGCGGCGGCGGCGTGCTGCTGGAAGGTGACTTTGTCCTGGTGACGGGCGCGGTGACGGCCAACGGAGGCGGCGGCGCAGGCGGCGCAGGCAGCGGCATGGGCTCCGGGTACTCCACCGGTGGAGGCTCCGCCCACCTCTCCTCCGACCTGCCCGCGCCGGGCGGGCAGGGCCATGGCAATACGCCCGGCGCCAACGGCGGAGCCGGGGCAGCGGGCGCAACCGAGGCCACCGACGGAGGCAGCTCCACCCGCGGAGGAGGAGGTGGTGGTGGCGGCGTGGGCGTGGTCGTCGTCAACGCCGCCCGCTGGTGCTTCGACGGCGGCGTCTTCAGCCCCGCCTCGCAGGGCCTGCGCCCGGTCGAGAGCTGCCCCTGAGGCCGGCGCCGGTGTTTGCGCTTCGCGGACCTCGCCTGCTTCTCTAGCCTGCGGCGCCATGAACGTCGGGCTCATCGCTGCGGGTGCCGTCAAGCTCTTCCTCGGAATCGGCCTGGGCGGCCTGGGCGTGGTGGTGGCCTGGCGGCTGCTCTCACGACTGCTGGCCGGCGGCGGCGCGACGCTCGAAGACAACCCCGCGGCGGGCATCCTCCACGCGGCGTCGCTGCTGTCGCTCGGCCTGCTGGCGCGCGAGTCGCTCACCGCCCTCTACGGCACCCTCGACCTGCTGCTGCTGCGCGGCGAGGTGCTCAAGACCCTGCCCCGCGTGCTGCTCCTCGGCGGGCTGCACATCGGCCTCGCGCTGGGCGTGGGCTCGCTGCTGTTGGCCCTGGGCGTGTGGCTCTTCAACCACCTGACGCCGGGCGTCGATGAGGTCGCGGCGGTGCGCGCCGGCAAGGTGGGCCCCGCCCTGGTGCTGGGCGCCATCCTGGTGGCCCTCGCGCTGCTGGCGGCGCCGGGCCTCGAGGCGCTGCTCACCGGCCTCATTCCCTGGCCGCGGCTCCCCGACGGGCTGGGCGTTCCGCACGCATGACCTCGCTCCGCCCAGCACCCGGGCGCGCACAGGGCGGCTGCCTCACGTGGGCGCTGCTGCTGTCGGGCACCGCGCTGCTCCTGTGCTGCTGCCTCTCCCTGGCGGTGGCGGAGGGGCTGGAGGACCCGCTCGACTGGCAGAACCTGCCGAAGCCCGAGCCGCTCGCCGCGCAGCGCCCGCTGGGCGTGGCCCTGGTACCGACCACGCTGCCCGAGGCCGCGGCGCGGCAGTTCCAGTGGCGTGAGCGCGGCGCGACCTGGGGTGTCGGCTACGGCCTCTCGGCGGAGGAGCGGGCGACCATCGACGACGCGTTCCAGCGCCTGGCGCAGGAGTTCCACTACCGCGCGGGCTCGGGCACCGACTTCACCTGGCGGCCGCCGGTCCGCTGCGCCGACCGCGAATGGCAGTGCGTCTTCGAGGCGGTGGTGCGCGACAACGCCCACGACATCCTCCCGTTGACCCAGCTCTTCGAGCGCGCGCGCCGAGCGCATCAGCTCGACGACCGCGCGCTGACGGAGCTGGTGGTGACCTTCGTGCAGCACATCACCTACCGGCTCCCCACCGAGGCGACCGCCGCCTTCGGGATGCTGCCCCCGGCGGTGGTGGTGAATGACGGCTCGGGAGACTGCGACTCCAAGGCGCTGCTGGCGGTGGTGATGCTGCGGCAGCTGGGCATCGACGCGGTGATGCTGCTGGCGACGCCGCTGGGCCACGCGGCCCTGGGCGTGGCGCTCCCGGTGACGGGGAAGAAGTTCCCCTGGGGCGGCCGCACCTACGCCTTCGTCGAAATCACCTCGCCGGGCTGGGTCCTGGGCGCGCAGCCTCCGGAGTACGACGTGCCGCGCGCGTGGAAGGTGATTCCCGTCGCGGTGCCGTAGCCGTCAGCGCTCGGTGGTGGCGCGCCAGGTGCCGCGCTCCGAGAGGTCCACCACCACCGTGCCCTCCCAGCCGGTGCCGTAGAGCGCGCGCTCCTCGAGGAAGGGCTCGAAACGGCGCTGGCCCACCCCCACCTGCACCTCCTTCGGCGCGCGGCCGCAGCCCAGCGCCCGGGTCACCATCTCCACCGCCTTCTTGCGCGGGTGCCCGTAGGCCCAGGCGGTCCAGTCTTCCTGGCGGTCCGACGGGCCCATGGACACCAACCCCATGCACGGCGTCACCGCCTTCATCAGCGGCATGGTGGTGCCGTTGTGGGAGCCGTGGTGGCCCAGCACGTAGACGTCGCTGTTGAGCAGCGTGCCGTGGGTGTGGAGGAGCGACTCGATGGCCTCCGCCTCGAGGTCTCCGGTGAGCAGCAGCGCGTGCCCATCGACGTCGACGCGGATGACCAGGCTGTGGTTGTTCGCGTTCTGGAAGACGCGCGGCTCCCAGCCCTCGGCGTTCTGGTCGAGGCCGCCCCACAGCACGGAGATGACCGGGTCGACCTCGCCGCACGACACCGGGTCGATGTGCGCGTCGGTGACGCCGCGACCGCTCTGCACCTCCGCGCGGATGACCTTGCGCAGCGCCCCGCGCTGGGCGGCCTGCTGCTCGGCCTTCTCCTGCTGCTCGCCGCCCGACTCGAAGAGGATTCCATCGATGCCGCGCGGGCGCCCGTTGGTCACCAGGTTGGCCACCGTGAAGTCCTGCATCACCGACGGCAGCCCGCGCGTGTGGTCGATGTGCGGGTGGGTGATGTACACCGCCGCCAGGGTGCGGTTGAGGTCGCTGCGCCGGGCGAAGAAGCCCTCGAGGTAGCGCTGCAGCGCCTTCACGCTGTCGAAGGACGACGACAGCTCACCGCCGGTGTCGATGAGCACCGCCGCGCACGGGAACTCCAGCAGCGCGGCGGAGCCCTGCCCCACGTCGATGACGTGCAGCCTCATTCGGGTGGGCGGCGGCGCAGTCGGACCAGGCAACCCGACGCGCGGCTTGAGACCGCCACGGACAGGCTGCTCCGTGGCACACGAAGCAGCCCACAGGCACAACACCAACGTCGCACGGAACTTCACGGGGCCCACGTTACCGCGTCGCGGGCCCGATGCCTCGCCTCACGACAGCGCGCGCGTGTGCCCGCGCTCGCACTTGAGCAGGTCACCTTCGCGCTTCATCCCGCGCCCGCACATGCGGCACGAGGGCAACGCCGCCGCCAGCGTGGCGCTGGGCGTGGGCCGCGGCCGCGCCATGGCGGGCGAGGGCGCCGGCACCGGCGTGGGCGGAGAAGGAGGCACCACCAACTCCTGCTTTCCCGTGGGGTTGAGGCGCATCAGCTCTGCGCGCACCTTGGCCAGGAGCTCGCCGCGAACCCCGCGGTACTTGACCTGAATGGCCTCGAGTTGCTCCATCATCGCCTCGAACTGCTTCAGGCGGCCTTCGTTCATCGCTTCAGTCATCGTGCTCATCATCACCTCGCGCTCGCTATTCCTGCGCATCCCCAACACGGCGCGCAAGGGCTCTGTTTCACGCAGATCCACCACCTCCCGAAAGGCACCACACTCCGGGCGACTGCGGCGCGGGTGATGATCCAGAAAAATGCACCCGGGGGCGGTAAATCGGCTCCCGCCACGCTTTTCGCGGTATTTCCACCGCCCGAAGCA
This sequence comes from uncultured Archangium sp., assembly GCA_937875615.1. Classification (GTDB taxonomy): domain Bacteria; phylum Myxococcota; class Myxococcia; order Myxococcales; family Myxococcaceae; genus Archangium_A. The sequence continues at coordinate 8,689 of CALNBU010000799.1, read as the reverse complement.
CCATGCCCATCCCGGTCATCATCCATGCGTTGGCGGCCCTGGCCGCGGTGGTGCTGGTGGCCCTGTGCGTGGCGCCGGGAGAGCCGAGCCCGCTGCGCCGCCCCCTGGCCCTGCTCGCCGTCCACCAGTTCGTCTGGAGCGCCACCGCTGTCGGCGACGTGCTGACCGGCAACGTGGCCTACGCGTGGCTGGCGGCGGTGGTGACGCCCCTCTTCGCCCCGCTGGTGCTGGACTTCACCCTCACCTTCGTGGGGCGACGGCGGCGGCTGGTGCGCTGGCGCCTCGCGGCCTGGGCCCTCTTCGGCCTGCAGACGCTGGCCCTGCTGACGCTCGCCGCCGTGCCGGGCCTCTCGCTGGCGCGGCTCATCACCGCCAGCTCGGTGGCCATGCTCGTCACCTCCGGCCCGGTCACCGCCGTGGTGCTGTGGCTGCTGGTGCGACACCTGCGCCACGCCGGCTCCGCCAGCGAACAACAGCGCGCGCGCACGCTCCTGGTCGCCGCCGGCGTGCTGGCGCCGTTGCTCATCACCGACCTGCTGGCCGACGCGCAGCTCCCGGTGCCCCGCCTCTCCACCCTCGGCTCGCTGGCCTTCAACGTGCTGTTGGCGCGGCTGACCCTGGGCCTCGGGCTGCTGCGCCAGCAGCGCTCCTGGGGCGTCGAGCTGGGCCAGGCGCTGTTGGTCGGCCTCCTGCTGGTGACCGCCTCCCTCTCCGTCGACTCCGTCTTCCGCGACTCCCTGGGCATCCTCCCCACCGCGGTGGTGGCGGCCGGCCTGGGGCTGTTCGTCATCGGCTGGCTCACCTGGTCCACCGCCGCCCGCTCCCGCGAGGGCCTCAAGCGCTTCGCCTCGCTGGGGCGCTTCTCGGCGCAGATGGCCCACGACCTCAAGAACCCGCTCGCCGCGGCGCTGGGTGCCTCTGAATTCGTGGCGGAGGCGCTGCGCCGCGAGCAACGGCAGGAGCTGCACGCCATGTCCGCGCTGGTGACGCAGCAGCTCCAGCGCCTGAGCACCGTCATCGACCGCTACCAGCGGCTCTCCAGGCTGGAGCCCCAGCTCCAGCGGCTCGACGTCACCCTGCTGGTGACGCGGGTGCTGTCGCTGCAGGGCTTCGCGGCCGGCGAGCACATCACGCTGTCCACGCAGCTCTGCGAGCCCGCGCCGCAGGTGGCCCTCGACGGAGACCTGCTGGCCTCGGCCCTCGAGAACCTCGTCAAGAACGCCATCGAGGCCATGCCCACGGGCGGGACGTTGACGGTCAGCACCGCCATGACCGACGACGACGAGCCGTGGCTGCGCTTCGTGGTGCGCGACACCGGTTCCGGCCTCGACGCGCGCGCGCAGGAGCAGGCCTTCGAGCCCTTCTTCACCACCAAGGCCAGCGGCAGCGGCCTGGGGCTGGCCTTCGTCCGCGAGGTGGCCCGCGCCCACGGCGGTGACGCGGAGCTGAGCTCCCGCGAGGGCGTCGGCACCACCGTCTCGTTCTGGGTCCGCGCCGGAGAACCGGAAACCTGACAGACCGCTGTCACAGCTGGCTGCGATTCCCCGGCTGCGTCGACGGCATCTCGCCGTGGACCAACCCAAGGAGTCGCACATGCACACCCTCAACTGGTTCGAAATCCCCGTGGCAGACATCGAGCGCGCCACCACGTTCTACGCGGCACTGCTGGGCAAACCGCTCACCGTCGGCGCCTTCCAGGGCGCGCCGATGACGCTGCTCGACGGCGACGGGTGCCTGATGCAGGACGGCCGCAAGGCCTCGCAGGACGGCGCCCGCATCTACCTCGCCGTCGACGGGCAGCTCGACGCGGTGCTGGCGCGCCTCGCGACCGCGGGCGGCGCGCTGCTGCAGGAGCCCACCGGCCTCGGCGGCGGGAGAGGCACTTTCGCGCTCTTCACCGACACCGAGGGGAATGCCATCGGCCTCTTCGACAAGAAGCGGTAGTCAGCCGCGACGATGCAACGACAGACGCGCCTGCTCGCCATCACCGAGTTCCTCCGCGCCCGGAAGACGGGGGTGACGGCGCAGCAACTCGCGGAGCGCTTCAACGTCACGTTGCGCACCATCTACCGGGACCTCGACGCCCTCCGCGACGCCGAGCTCCCCGTGGTGGCCGAGCAGGGCCGCGGCGGCGGCTACGCGCTCGACCGTCACTACACGCTGCCGCCGGTGAACCTGTCCGCGCGCGAGGCCGCGGTGCTGGTCGCGCTCGGCACGCACGCGCTGGCGATGCGGCTGGTCCCGTTCCCCGAGGCGACGCAGCGGGCGCTCGACAAGGTGCGCGGCGCGCTGTCGGGGACGGCGCAGCGCGCGCTGCTGGAGCACCTGCAGCAGCTGCAGTTCATCGGCGTCCCCGCCCACGGCGGCAGCGGCGCCGTCACCCGGGCCGTCGAGGAGGCCTGGTTCACCCAGCGCCCGCTGACCATCGCCTACCGCGGCGCCAACCGGGAGCTCACCCGCCGCACGGTGCGCATCGAGGGCCTGGTGCTGGAGCGCACGCTCACGCTCCTCAACTGCGTCGAGGTGGCGCACCAGACGAAGCGGCAGTTCCGGCTCGACCGCATCGAAGACGCGCGCGTGGAATGACCGCCGCTAGTGCGCCCGCACCAGGCGCCCCGCCAGGTGGGGCTTCTCGCGCGCGCCGTCCAGCAGGGTGAAGTCGTCGCCGCGGCGCTCCAACACCAGCGTCGCGGGCAACAGCACCGGCAGCTTGAACTGCACCTCCAGCCCACGGAGCTCCTCGGCGGGCAACAGCGAGAGGCACCGCGCGAGGCTCCACATGCCGTGGGCGATGGCCCGCGGAAAGCCGAAGAGCCGCGCCGTCGTCGCCCACAGGTGGATGGGATTCACGTCACCGGCGTGGACTCCGTAGCGCCGCCCGACGTCGGCCGGCGCGTCGAAGGTGTGCTGCGCGTCGGGCGCCCGGGAGGCCGGTCGCTCCGCCGGCGCCTTCGCGCCGTCGCGCCTCGGGCCGCGCGCGAGGAAGGTCATCGTCTCGCGCCAGGGCACCGCGCCGTCCACCTGCCACTCGGTGTGCAGCTCGAAGGTCTGCCCCCGCGGCGTGTCCTGGTGCCCTTCGAGCCAGGCCACCAGCGCGCCCGAGGCGTCCGACGGCAACGGCCCCTGCTGCTCGATGCGGCTGGCCACGTGCACCAGCCCCAGCAACCGCACCGGGAACCCGGCCGACGAGAGCATCGCCAGATGCAGCCCGCTCGCCAGCACGTGGGGGTAGGTGAGCGGCACCGCCCCGTCGCCGAAGCCGCAGAGCGCCCGGTACGCCGCGAGGTGCGCGGGGTCGATGCGCACGCCCGTCTGCTTCCCCTCGAGGCGCGGCACCGACCGGCCCTCACCCACCCGCGAGGGCTTCCGCGCGACGAGCACGCGGGGGTAGAGGCGCCAGAGCGAGGGGGGACGGTCGAAGGTCAGCACCATGCGCCGCCGCGTACCATCCGGAGCCCGGCCGTCACCAGCTCGTGGGCCGGTAGTCCTTGAGGAACTTCCCGAAGGTGGGCTCGCCGCCGTTGGCCACCATGAAGATGGGGTCGATGACGCGCGCCGCGCCGTCGACGATGTCCAGCGGCGGCTGGAAGCCCAGGTCGTCCTTCTTGCGCGAGGCGTGCTGCGCGGGGTCCTCGTCGGTCACCCAGCCGGTGTCCACCGCGTTCATCAACACCCCGTCGCGGGCGTAGTCCGGCGCGCTGGTGAGCGTCATCATGTTGAGCGCCGCCTTGGCCATGTTGGTGTGCGGGTGCTTGTCGGTCTTGGTGCCGCGCGAGAAGCTGCCCTCCATCGCCGACACGTTGATGACGTGCTTGTTCTCGCCCGGGGTGCGCTTCATCAATTCCCGGAAGCGCGCGGCGAGGATGAAGGGCGCCACCGCGTTGACCAGCTGCACCTCCAGCAGCTCCGGGGTGGAGACCTCGTCGAGCGTCATGCGCCACGAATTCATGGTGCGCAGGTCGACCTGCTGCAGGTCGGCGTCGAGCTTCCCCTCGGGGAAGACCTCCAACCCGTAGGCCGCGTCTTCCCAAGTGTAGCGGACCTGCGAGGCCTGCGCGGAGCGCGCGATGCCCGAGGCCGCGCCGGGGCTGACGTGCCAGGTCGACAGCCCGGTGACGTCGGCGACGCCGCTGCCCAGCTGCGGCACCGCGCCCATGGCGGTGAGGCACGCCTCGCGGCCCTGCAGCAACCGCTGCGCGCCCTCGGAGAGCGAGGGCACCGGCGCCGACTCCAGGTCCATCAGGTGCGAGAAGAAGCCCACCGGCCGCCGCACCGTCTGCGCCGCGTTGTTGATGAGGAAGTCGAGGCGCGGGAGCCGGCGCGACATCCACCGGGAGAACAGCTCCACCGACGGCGAGTGGCGCAGGTCGAGCCCGTGCACCTCGAGGCGGTGGCCCCAGTCGGCGAAGTCGGGCTCCTTGGCGTAGCGCACCGCCGCGTCGTGGGGGAAGCGCGTGGTGACGATGACCTGCGCGCCGGCCCGCAGCAGCATCAGCGCCGCCTGCTGGCCAATCTTCAGCCGCGCCCCGGTGATGAGCGCCACCTGGCCGTCGAGCCGCGCGGTCTGGAAGCGCTTGGCGTAGTTGAAGTCGCCGCAGTCCACGCACATCGCGTCGTAGAAGTGGTGCAGCGTGCGGTACTCCGCCTTGCACACGTAGCAGTGGCGGGCCTTCTCCAGCGTCGGCCCCTCGCGGCGCTCGCCGTCGGGCAGGCGGGGCGGGGCCACGAAGACCGCCTCCCGGCGCACCTGGCGGATGACGGAGGCCTCGCGCACCTCGCGGTCGCGGCGCTGACGCTCCACGAGACGGTCGCGACGCATGGCCCGGGCGAAGGCCTGCACCTCATGTCGCAGCGGCTGCGCGGCGCGGCCCGCCGCCATCAGGAAGGCCCGGCGCGCCTTGTCCGGGAGCCCCACCAGCAGCGAGCGGTCCTCCACCACCGCCTCCAGCACCCGGGTGGCGGCCAACAACTCTTCGAGCGACAGACGCGACGTCATCGCGGTGCGCCGCTGCCACAGAATCACGCCGGCCTCAACGTCTTCCACCACGCACTGGCGCTCAACCTCCTGATTTCAGGCGCACGCATCCAGCGACTTGACAGCATCGTCCGTTATGACGGATAAATCGATTCCGTCGAGGCAGACGATTGTCCGTCAAAGGAGCCACTCATGAGCGCAGCCACCACCCTCGGGCCGACGACGCAGGGCGAAGTCGTCGACCTCGCCACCTTCCGCCGACAGCGCGAGGCGGCGCGGCCGACCGCGGCGACCTGGCCGCCGATGTGGGTGTGGTGCTGGGTGCCGGTGGCGCTGCGCTGAGTGCATCTGCCGTGAACGCCCTGGCCCTCCCCATGGAAGACGTCGCGTCGCTGCCGTTGCTGGTGGGCAGGAGCCTCCGGCGGCTCCGCACGCAGCGCGGCCTCTCGTTGGAGCGACTGTCCGCGGCGTCGGGCGTCAGCCGGGCGATGTTGAGTCAGATTGAGCTGGGCCAGAGCGCCCCCACCATCAACTCGGTGTGGAAGATTTCGAAGGCCCTCGCGGTGCCGTTCTCGGCGCTGGTGAGCGACGGCACGCGTCGGGGGGTGACGGTGGTACGGCGGCGCGACACGCAGACGCTGACGTCGGGCGACGGGGTGATGACCTCGCGGCCGCTCTTCCCCTTCGCCGACACGGAGCGGGCGGAGCTCTACGAGCTGACGGTGGGCGCGGGCGGCGTCTCCACCGCCGAGGCGCACGCGCCCGGCACCGTGGAGAACCTGATGGTGAATGAAGGTGAGCTCGAGCTGGAATCAGCCGGGGTCACCCATGTGTTGAAGGAAGGCGATGCGTTGATTTTTCAGGCCGACGTCCCTCACACCTACCGGAACCCCGGCGCACGCGCCGCGCGGCTCTACCTGGTGATGACGTACGCGGCCACGAGCTGAAGCGCTGTTCCGGGGCACGTGGCGACACGTGCGAAGCTGGCCGGCTTCGTCTGTGAGGGGACGGAGCCGGCCGCTTTTTTTCTGCGCGGCGTGAGGGCGAGGAGCCTCAGCCGGGCATGCACATCATCATCGGCATGCCATTCATCATCACGCCGCAGGGCATCCCCATCGCCATCATGGAGTTCATCGCCTCACAGCACTGACGCATCATGTCCATCGAGACGCCCTCCATGGGCATCATCTTGCAGACCATGCCGTCCTTGCTCATCTCGCAGGTCATCTTGCACATCATGGGGCGCATCATCGGCATCATCATGGGCATCATCCCCATGTTGCCCATCATCGGCATCATGCCGTTCATCATCGGCATACCCATCATCTGACCCGACATGCCGTTCATCATCGGCATGCCCATCATCTGGCCCGACATGCCATTCATCATCGGCATGCCCATGTTCATGTTGCCATTCATCGCCGGCATCATCTGCATCGCGTTCATCATCAGCGTGTCTCCTGCGAAAACTGCGTGGGTGGGCCTGACAGCTACGCCTCACACCTGAGGCGCTCAAGGGGTGGCCGGCGCGCGCGCGTCGTTTCCTCCACTCTGTTGGACACCGCGCCTCGGCGAACGGAATCGGCGCGCCAAAAGACTGAATATCGACGGTGCGCTAACGTCGCGGGCGCCATGCGCTCGCTCCTCATCGCCGCCGTGCTCGCCCTCCCAGCGGGCGCCCAGACCATCTACTCGTGGCGCGACGCCCAGGGGCTGACGCACTACACCGACGACCCGGCGCAGGTACCGAAGAACGTTCGGGTCGACGCCACGCTGCTGCAGGAGCGCCCACTCCCGGCGGCGGCCACCCCGACGGCAGCCCAGGCGCAGGTGCAGCCCGCCGCGGCCGCTCAGCAGGCCCAACCCACCGCCCGCGACGGCAAGCAGTACGAGCGCGACTGGCGCGACCGCTTCATCAAGGCCAACCGGACCATCTCCACGCTGGAGCAGGGCATCACCGCACTGGAGCGGGCGCGGCCGCAGCGTGTCGACTGCGTGGCGCAGCCGCTGATTCCGGTGGGCACGGTCCAGATGGGCGCGAACCCCGGCGCCCCCATCACCACCGCCCCCGGCTCGCAGGTCATCACCCAGAACGGCTACACCACCGTCGTCAACGGCGGGCAGGTGTACTCGCCGGGCGCGCGCTGCGCGGTCAACGAGGAGTACGACCGCATCACCCGCGAAATCGAGATGAAGCAGGTCGAGCTGAAGGACGCGCGCGCCGACCTGGAGCACCTCGACCGCCAGGCCTCCTACGACGCCGTGCCCCGCGAGTGGCGCCGCGGGTGGTAGCTTCGCGCAGGTGAGCAAGCGCTACTGGCTGGTGAAGAGCGAGCCCGACGTCTACCCCCTCTCGCAGCTGGAGCGCGACGGCCGCACCGGCTGGACCGGCGTGCGGAACTTCCAGGCCCGCAACTTCATGCGCGACGAGATGAAGCAGGGAGAGCTGGTGTTGTACTACCACTCCAACGCGAAGCCGCCGGGCGTGGCGGGCCTGGCGCGGGTGGTGGACGGCCCGGCGCCGGACCCCACCCAGTTCGACCGGAAGAGCCCCTACTACGACGCCACCAGCGACCGCGCCGCGCCGCGCTGGGTGATGGCGCAGCTGGGCTTCGTGGAGACCTTCCCCGCGCTGGTGCCGCTCGAGGTCCTGAAGGCCGACCCGGCGCTCGACGGCATGCCGCTGCTGCAGAAGGGCCAGCGGCTCTCGGTGCAGCCGGTGCCGGCCGCGCACTTCGCGCGGGTGCTGAAGCTGGCGAAGGCGAAGACCTCCGCCAGCCGCTGAGGTCAGCGCCGGAGCTGGAACTTGATCTTCTCGGTGCCGAGCGTGAACTCGTCGCCGTCTTTGATTTTCTGCCGCGAGATTTTCGACTTCTGCGGCCCGAAGAAGGTGCCGTTGGAGGAGTTGAGGTCCTCCAGCACGAAGTCGGCGCCCTCCCTGGCGATGCGCACGTGCTCGCGGGACACCCGGTTGGAGTCGATGACGAAGTCGCAGGCCTTCCCGCGGCCGATGGTGAAGCTCTCGCTCGTCATCCGGTACGGGTCTCGCCCCGCGTAGATGAGCGTGAGCGCCACCGCGCCACCGCGCGCGCGCGGCGCAGGCACGGGCTCGGGTTCCGGCTCGGGCTCCGGTTCCGGCTCGTCGTAGGGCTCGTCTTCCGGCGGAGGCTCATCCTGAGGCTCGTCGTAACCACCCTCGTCGGCCTCGCGGTCGAAGGGGTTGCCCTCGTCTTCGGGCTCAGGTTCCGGCTCGGGCTCCGGCTCCGGCTCGGGTTCCGGTTCGGGCTGCCGAGGCTGACGCGCCTTGATGCCCGGGGGCTTCGAGCGCGGAGCGGCGGCCTGCGACGCGAGGGCCGAGGAGGGCGACGGAGAGGTGGCGACCAGCTCGCTCGCCTTCCCGGGCACGAAGTAGCCGTTGAGGCGGGCCAGCGTGAACACCGCCTGAGCGAGGAGCGCGTCCGGCGCCACCCCCATCTCAGACGACATCAAGTCCAACGCGTCCCACAGGTGCGGCGGCAGCGAAACCGGCTTCGAGTCAGGCATTGCGGCGCGAACATACCGCCCACAGCCGACCTGTCGAATCCTGATTGTCCGCGCTACAAGCCGCTCCATGTCGCTCTACCAGAACGCCCACCCCCACCCCGCCGGCTACCGCGAGGTCAACGTCGCCGACGTGACGCTGCCCGCGCCAGGCCTGCGCCTGCTCGACGTCCG
>CALNBU010000798.1 GCA_937875615.1 uncultured Archangium sp. | reverse complement strand
CGGTGTCCCGGCAGCCGTCGCCGCAGGCGCCGTTCTGGCACCTCGAGCCCGGCGCGCAGGCGGTGTCGCAGGCGCCGCAGTGCGCCGCGTCGCTGCGGGTGTCGACGCAGGCGCTGCCGCAGGTTCGCTGACCGTCGGGGCAGGCGCAGGCGCCGCCGACGCACTGCTGGTCTGGGAGGCACGCCTGGCCGCAGGCGCCGCAGTTGGCCGCGTCGGCGCTGAGGTCCGCGCCCCCGCAACCGTCGGGCTGGCAGCGCTCGTTGACGCAGGCGGTGCCCTCGGGGCACGGAGGCTCGTCGGGCCCGCACACCCACAGCGAGGTGCGCGCGCAGCCCGGGGCCAGACACAGGAAGACGGCGAGGAGCTGGAGTGTGCGCATCGGGGAGCTGGGTCCGGCGAGGTGAGGGGCTTGCGACCTTAGCGGCTGTGGCCGCGTGGGGCACCTTCCCGGCCTCCCGGAAAGCGGCCGCGCGTGTCGCTCGCGGTTGACGCGTCGCTGCGAATCGACTTTCTGCGGCACGCCATGTCTACCGCCTCGCACTACAAGCCCAACCTCCGCGACACGTACTTCAACCTCTTCGAGTTCCTGCGCGTGCAGGACACCTCCCTGGGTCGGAAGCCCTTCGGCGACCTCGACGAGGCCACCGCCCGCCAGACCCTGGAGTCCATCATCCCCGTGGCCACCGGGCTGATGTCCGAGGGCTTCATCGAGGGCGACCGCGAGGGGCTGCAGTTCGACCCGAAGACGCACACCGTGACGCTCCCGCCGAAGATGAAGGCGTGCATCACCAACTACTTCGAGTCGGGCCTCAACCTGCTCGACCTCCCGGTGCACCTGGGCGGGGTGGGCGCGCCGCCGTCGCTCTCCTGGGCGGGCTTCGAGTTCGTCGCCGGCAGCAACGCGGCGGCGGCCTACTACTACCTGGGCAACGTGCTCACGCGCATCATCGACGAGCTGGCCACCGACGCGCAGAAGAAGCGCTTCGTGGGACCCATGCTGGAGCGCCACTGGGGCGGCACCATGGTGTTGACCGAGCCCGACGCCGGCAGCGACGTGGGCGCCGGCCGCACCCGGGCCACGCAGGTCAAAGACGACCTCTACCACCTCGAGGGCGTCAAGCGCTTCATCACCAACGGCGACTACGACGCCACCGAGAACATCATCCACCTGGTGCTGGCGCGGCCCGAAGGGAAGGGCCCGGGCACCCGCGGCCTCTCGATGTTCATCGTGCCCAAGTTCCTGGTGAACGACGACGGCTCGCTGGGCGCGCGCAACGGCGTCTTCGTCTCCAACCTCGAGAAGAAGATGGGCCTCAAGGCCTCGGCCACCTGTGAGCTGACGCTGGGCGACGGCGTGCCCTGCCAGGGCTGGCTGGTGGGCAACGTGCACGACGGCATGCGGCAGATGTTCCACGTCATCGAGCACGCGCGCATGGCGGTGGGCATCAAGTCGGCGGCCACGCTGTCGACCGCGTACCTGAACGCGCTGGCCTACGTGAAGGAGCGCAAGCAGGGCGCCGACCTGGTGGCCGCCGCCGTGGACCGCAACGCGCCGCGCGTCACCGTCATCAACCACCCCGACGTGCGTCGCATGCTGCTGCTGCAGAAGTCGCACGCCGAGGGCATGCGCGCGCTGGTGCTGTTCGCGGCGTCCGTCCAGGACGAGGTGGAGCTCCAGGGCGGGCACCGCACGCCCGAGGCGGCCGAGGCGTCGGCGCTCTCAGACCTGCTGTTGCCGCTCATCAAGGGCTATTGCAGCGAGAAGACCTACGAGCTGCTGAGCGTCTCGCTGCAGTGCTTCGGCGGCTCCGGCTACCTGCAGGACTACCCCATCGAGCAATACATCCGGGACCAGAAGATTGACTCCCTCTACGAGGGCACCACGCACATCCAGGCGCTCGACCTGCTGCTGCGCAAGGTGGCGAAGAACGGCGGGGCCACGCTGCAGGCGCTGCTGGAGCGCGTGGGCCGCACGCTGAAGTCGAAGGAGGGCGGGGCGGCGCTCGAGGCCGAGCGCGCGGCGCTGGCGCAGGCGGTGGGCTCGCTGCAGGAGGCCTTCAACGCGCTGATGGAGAAGCTGGGCGAGTCGCTCTACCACGTGGGGTTGCAGGGCAACCGGCTGCTCTTCGCGCTGAGCGAGACCATCATCGCCTGGCTGCTGGTTCGCCACGCGGCGGTGGCGGTGGAGAAGCTGCCCGGCGCGGGCGAGACCGACGCCCGCTTCTACGAGGGCAAAATCGCCTCGGCCCGCTTCTTCTGTCAGGAGGTGCTGCCAGGCGTGGGCCTCGCCGCGCAGCAGGTGAAGGGCTCCACGCTGATGGCGATGGAGCTCTCCGAAGACGCCTTCTGAGGCGCGCGGCGGGCGCGTCAGAAGGTGCCGGCGATGCCCAGGCCGTTGCCGCCGCCGGCGGTGACGACCGGCACCGGCGTCAGCGTCAGGTTGGCGGTGCGCACCAGGGTCACGGTGCGCGCCGCGAGGCCGGCGATGAAGAGGCCGACGCCGGTGGCCTGCACCAGGCCGTCGACGGCCAGCAGCACGTTGAGGCCTGGCACCGGCGTCACCGCCATCTGGATGAAGGGCCCAATCACGGGAATCAACAGCGGCCAGGTCTGGCTGCTGCCGCGGGAGGTGTCGAGGGCGACAGCGCCCACCAGCGCCGTCACGCCGTAGGAGATGCCGAAGGTGACGATGCCGCCCACCAGCAGGCCCATGCGGGGCTTGGAGACGGCGGTGTAGCCGGGCGGCACCGGCTGGTCCGGGCTCCAGTTCTTGATTTTGCGCGGCCCGGCGTAGGCGGGCTGCTGCTCCTGGGGGTACTGCTGGTACGGCTGCTGCTGTTGTTGTTGGTACTCGGGGTAGTCGTTGGGCGGCGGCGGGGGCGGCGCTTCCTGCGCCTCCTGCGCGAAAGCCAATGAGGCGCCCAGGGCCAGCGACACTGCGGTCATTCGGATTGTTTTCATGGCGAGTCGTTGTGCACGGCACATGCCAGCGGGTGGAGGTAGCAGAACATGCCGCAAACACCCCGGTCGCGCACCGGAAGTGTGCAGCCGTCTTCACGGCAGGTGTGAACGTGCTGGGCGCCAGCTGTCAGTGGCGCTCAGAGCTCCAGCGTCAGCTCCACCATGGTGGGGCGGTAGCCGAGCTGCGCGAAGAGGCGCTGGCCGGCCTGGTTGGCGGTGGCCGAGTACAGCACCACCCGCGCCAGTCCCCGGGCCTTGAAGCGCGCGCCCGCCTCGGTCAGCAGCGCGCGGGCCGCACCGGCGCGCCGGTGCTCGTCGGAGACGTACACGTCGTGCACCGCACCGTGCGGGTCGAGCAGCTTCGCCCAGTCGCGGCCCTCGCAGGTGCCGTAGAGGTAGCCGGCGACGCGGCCGTCCACCTCGGCGACCAGCAGCAGCACGTCGGGCTTCCCCAACTGCGAGGCGAAGAAGCGGTGGTAGCCGTCCGCCACGTCGGGGGTGGTGAAGAAGCGCGCGGTGTCCCAGCCGTGGTGCAGCGCGACCAGCGACTCCGCGAGGCGGGAGACCGCGTCGAGGGCTCC
>CALNBU010000797.1 GCA_937875615.1 uncultured Archangium sp. | reverse complement strand
CCGGTGTCGCTGGTGGCCCGCCGGCGCCGCGGACCGCAGCCCATGGTGCTGGCGGGCGTGCTGCGCTTCTCGCCACGGGGCGTGCCGGCACCGCGCGCGACCCAGCCCGAGCGGCTCCTCCACGGCGGCGCGGCGCCCATGGAGACCACCTTCGTCGCGCGCCCCGGCGACGACGCGCTGCTGTCCGGCAACCTCGTGCCCTGGGTGCACGCCTCGGCGCTGGTGTCGGCGCAGGGCTTCGCCGGCGGCCAGGTGACGCTGGCGGCGGTAGAGGGCCTGTCGCTGCTGCGGCCCGTGCGACCGGGCGAGACCCTGACGTTGCTGTGCAGCGTGGTGCGCAGCTCCGGAGAGAAGGTGACGGTGTTGACGCTGGTGCGCGGCGCGGCCGATGACGTGCTGGGCGCCGTCACCGTCTTCCGCGTCAAGCACCAGGAGGCGCCCCTGCTGGTGGTGGGTTGAACAGCGCGTCGACCTGCGCGCGCACCCGCGAGGGGAAAGGTCCCCGGCCGGAGACCGAGACGGCGCAGGTACCCACCACCGCGTTGACGAGCAGCAGCGGCCAATCGGCGTCGGCGCGCAGCGGCGCGCGGCGGTGCGGCAGCGCTCCCGCCACCACCGCTTCCGCCACGGACGCCACGCCGGGCGCCTCCGTCGGCGCCAACACCAACTCCCTTCCGTCCCAGGCCACCAGGGCCGCGACGCACGACTCGTAGAGCTCCAACCCATCGGCGCTGGTGAGCAGCGTCGCCACGCCCGCCGTCCTCACCGCGTCATAGGGGCTGGGCGACGGCGGCTTGGCGAAGCGACCGCGCTGGCCGGCGAAGGGCGAGACCGCCAGCCGGGCCGGCAGTCCCTCGACGAGGCGAGAGGGGCCCCGCGCCTCGGTCTCCAGGCCCGCCGCCGTCCACCAGACCCGGTACACACCGGGCACAGCGCCGCGCGCGAAGGTCTGCAGCGGCGCCCGCGCCGCCTCGCCCAGGCGCCGCAGGTGCGCCTCGAACAGCGGCAGCGCTCCGCCGGCGCCGATGCGCAACACGGTGTACACGGCGCTCAGTATACGGAGTCGCGAAAGGACGGCGAGAGTCCCCTCCCGACTCCCTGCTAGCGTCGGGCGCACATGCCGCACGTCGCGCTGGTCGCCCCGCATTTCCTCGAGAACACCAACCGCACCATCGCCGCCTTCGCCCGACTGGAGGGCGTCCAGCTCTCGCTCATCAGCGAAGACGCAGAAGCCCAGCTCCCGCCGAAGCTGCGGCGCGCCATCGCTGGCCACTACCGCGTGCGCACCGTCGGCGACGCCGCGCAGCTGGGCGCCGCCGCGAAGGTGTTGGCGCGCCACGTGGGCCCCATCGACCGGCTCACCGGCGCGCTCGAGCAGCTCCAGCTCCCGATGGCGGAGGCGCGGGCGCTGGCCGGCATCCGCGGGATGTCTCCACACATCGCCCGCCGCTTCCGCGACAAGGACGTGATGAAGGAGGTGCTGCGCGGCCACGGCGTGCCGGTGGCCGCCAGCGAGCTGGTGTCTTCGCCCGAGGCGCTGCGCGCCTTCATCGACCGCGTGGGATTCCCCGTCATCATCAAGCCGCAGGCGGGCCTCGGCACCCGGGGCACCCACCGCCTCGAGTCCGCGGACGACCTGCGCGCCCTGGCCCGGGCGGGCCTCGCCCCTTCCGCGCAGCAGCCGCTGCAGGCCGAGCAGTTCATCCGCGCGCGGGAGTTCACCTGCGAGACGGTGACGCTCCACGGCCGGCCGGTGTGGCGCAGCGGCACCCGCTACTTTCCCTCGCCGCTGGAGGTGCTGGAGACGCCCTGGGTGCAGTACTGCGTGTTGCTCCCCCGCGAGGTCGAGGCGCCGTGGACCGACTTCTCACCCATCAACACCGCGGCGCTGGCGGCGCTCTTCGGCGACGACGCGGAGGTCTCGGGCACCGCCATGACCCACATGGAGTGGTTCCTCCGCGAGGACGGAAAGATGTACGTCAACGAGGTGGGCGCGCGGCCGCCGGGCGTACACATCATGCCGCTCAACTCGCTGGTCTACGAGACCAGCTTCATCGACCGCTGGGCGGAGCTCATCACCTTCGACCGCTGGGCAGACCCGGGCCCCCGGCGCTGGGCCGCCGGCGCCGCCTTTCTCCGCGGCCAGGGCACGGGCGGCGTGGTGAAGGAGGTGCGCGGCGTGGAGGAGGCCAAGGCCCGGGTCGGCGACGCGCTGGTGGAGCTGCAGGTGCCGCGGGTGGGCCAACCGCGGGCCTCGGGCTACGAGGGCGAGGGTCACGCGCTGGTGAAACATGCGAGCACCGAGGGCGCGAAGCAGGCGCTGCGCGCGCTCATCGAGACCATCCAGGTCCGGTACTGACGGCGGCGCTCTTTTCCCCGCTCGCCGGGTGAAACCCGCCCCGCGCTGACGACATGTGGCAGGCGACGATGCACCTTGACCCACGCCAGAGCGCCGCCGATGGTGCCGCCGCCTTGACTCCGACCGAAGACAGCGGGCTGCTGGCGCGCGCGGCCGAAGGAGACACCGTCGCCTTCGAGGCGCTGGTGGAGCGCTACACGGGCCGCGTCTACGGGCTGGCGCTGCGCATGCTGAACTCCGAGGCCGACGCCGCCGAGGTGCTGCAGGAGACCTTCATCTCCGCCTGGCGCAACCTCAAGTCCTTCCGCGGCGACGCGCAGTTCGGCTCGTGGCTCTCGCGCATCGCCGCCAACTTCTCGCTGATGCGGCTGCGCCATCGCAAGGTGACGCAGGCGGTGGAGTCGAGCCTCGACGAGCCCCACTTCAACGAGCGCGGCAGCCTCATCGACGAGGTGGCCACCTTCGGTGACGCCGAAGAGGCCGCGCTCAACCAGGAACTGCGCGCGGCCATCGAGCAGGCCGCCGCCCGGCTGAGCGACGACTACCGGGAGGTCTTCGTGCTGCGCGACCTCGAGGGCATGTCCTACGAGGAGATTTCCGGGCTGGTGGGCATCACCGTGCCCGCCGTGAAGAGCCGCCTCCACCGCGCCCGCCTCACCCTGCGCGCGGCCATCGACACCTTTTACGCGGAGCGGCAATGACTCACCTGCACGGGCATTCAGCCTGCCCCGAAATGCAGTTGAAAACGGCGCGCCCCGATTTGAGTAAGAAGGGAACCTCCTGTTCCCAATGAGCGGCACCTCCTGCAAAGACAGCATCGCCCTCCTGCTCGAATACCTCGACGGGAACCTGAGCGACGAGGTGCGCGCGCGCCTGGCGACCCACCTCGGAGACTGCACGCCCTGCGAGGAGTTCCTCCGCAGCTACCGGGCCACGCCGGGGCTCTGCAAGAAGGCGCTGGTGGCGCGCGTGCCGAAGAGCGTCGCCGACAAGCTGACCTCCTTCCTCAAGGAAGAGCTCAAGAAGCCGGTCTGACATCCTCCCGTTGACCGACCGACGTTCGGCCGATGCCGCGCGTCGCGGGTGTCTGGGAGACTTCCGTGCATGACCGGAAGACCCGCCCTCTACCTTGGAAGTGCGCTGGTGCTGTCCTTCGCCGCGGTGGCCTCGGTGGCGCTCGCGCCGGCGCCGCTGCGCGCACCACCACCGCCGGCGCACTCGCAGCGCGCGGGGCCGGTGAAGCTCGACGTGAAGCTCAGCCACGGCGCGGTGGCCGCCGCGGGTGACGAGCTGTACGCCGAGTACAGCCTCTCGGTCGACGACGACGCCTTCGCCGGCGCCTCCCAGGCCATCTCGCTGGCGCTGGTGCTCGACCGCAGCGGCTCGATGGAAGGCGAGAAGATGAGCCAGACGCGCGCGGCGGCGCACCGGCTGGTGGACCTCCTGGAGGCGCGCGACGAGCTGGCCTTCATCACCTTCAGCGACAGCTCCGAAGAGCTCCCCGCGCTGCCGATGACGCCAGAGAACAAGGCCCGCGTCCACGCGGCCATCGACGCCACCGTGGCCTCCGGCGCCCCCCA
>CALNBU010000796.1 GCA_937875615.1 uncultured Archangium sp. | reverse complement strand
ACCTGCAGCATAGTCTCGCGAACGAGACCCGGCGAAACAGCCAACCATTCGGAATCACGTCGGTTCTGAGTGGCGACCAGCATGCTTCTTCTCGCCCGCCGTGGGAGAGAAGACGCACCAACCGACGCCGAAACGGCTCCGCGAGGCCCGCGAGAAGGGCCAGCTCCCGCGCAGTCGGCTCTTCACCTCGGCCGCGGTCACCCTGGGAGGCCTGGGTGGCGCGTTGATGTTCGCCGACAGCTCCGCGGCGGCGCTGGTGGGCGCGGCGCTGGCGGCGCTCGCCGCGGCCGTGGCCACCACCGGCGGGCTGATGTTCCAGGCCGACGCGGTGTCTCCGAAGCTCGACAAGCTCAACCCCGTCGAGGGCTTCAAGAAGCTCTTCTCGCTTCGGCAGGTGGTCGATGTCCTCAAGGGCCTGCTGGTCGCCGTGCTCATCGGCTGGATGTTCTGGAGCGAGCTGCGAGACCAGGCGCCGCTGGCGCTCCGGGCGACGCACCACGACCAGGGGCTGAACGCGCTGCTGGCCCTGCTGCAGCCGCTGGTGGTCAAGGCGGCGGTGCTGCTGCTCGTCCTCGGCCTCGGCGACTGGGCGCTGCAGCGGCATCGGCACATCAAGGACCTGATGATGTCGCACGAAGAGGTGAAGCAGGAGCACAAGAACGCCGAGGGTGACCCGCAGCACAAGTCGAAGCGCAAGCAGCTGCACAAGCAGCTGGCGAACGGCGGAAGCGCGCGCGGCGTCAAGCAGGCCAGCGCGGTGGTGGTGAACCCCACCCACGTGGCGGTGGCGCTCCGCTACGACGACGACGAGTGCGAGGCGCCGTACATCGTCGCCAAGGGCCAGGACCACGACGCGCTGGCGCTGCGTCGCGAGGCCGCCTCGCTGGGCATCCCCGTCATCCGCGACATCGCGCTCGCGCGCAGCCTCATCCACTACGACGTCGGCGAAGAGGTGCCCGAGGAGCTGTACCAGGCCGCCGCCGCCATCCTCAAAGTCGCACTCGAACAACAGAAGGAGCAGCCCCAATGAACCCGATTCTCCACTTCGTGATGAAGGTGCTGACGCGCGCGAAGTCGTCCTCCGACGTCGTGCTGGCGGTGGTGATGGCGATGATCATCGGCGCGATGATCGTCCCCCTGCCTGGCTGGGCGCTCGACATCGGCCTCGCGTTGAACCTGGCCGCGGCCATCGCCCTGCTCGTCGCCGCGCTCTACGCCAAAGATGCGTTGAAGGTGGCGAGCTTCCCCACGCTGCTCCTCATCACCACGCTGTTCCGGCTGGCCATGAACGTGTCCTCGACGCGCCTGGCGCTGTCCGAGGGACACGCCGGAGAGATTATCCAGGCCTTCGGAGAGTTCGTGGTGCGCGGCGACTACGTGGTGGGCGCGGTCATCTTCGCCATCCTCACGCTGGTTCAGTTCCTGGTGGTGACCAAGGGCGCCGAGCGCGTCGCCGAGGTGAGCGCCCGCTTCACGCTCGACGCCATGCCCGGCAAGCAGATGAGCATCGACGCGGACCTC
>CALNBU010000795.1 GCA_937875615.1 uncultured Archangium sp. | reverse complement strand
CGCAGGACGAAGCGCCGGCGCGGGTGAAGGCGGAGCTGGAGGCGCGCGAGCGCGACGTCGACGAGAAGACCGAAGAGAGCCTCGCGTTGGCGTTGGGGCAGGCGGTCGTTCCCCAGCGTCTGTTGCAGATGCTGCGGGTGGCGGAGCGCACGTACCAGCAGGCGCTGTACATGGAGCTGCCGGCGGCGGCGGTCTCGGTGCTGTTCTCCGGGGCGCTGGAGCGCGCGCTGGTGGAGGTGTTGGTGCAGCCCTTCGGGGCGTGGCTCGACGCGGGCGGGCTGCGCGCGCAGTTCCTCACCGACGGGGTGCGGGAGCGGCGGGGCACGCGCGTCGAGTACTTCGACTACTTCTTCGAGGTCTTCGACCCGGCGCTGGAGGCGCGGCCGCCATCGATGGGCGAGGTGGTGCGGGTGCTGGAGCGCCGCGACGAGCCCTACCTCGCGCTCTTCGCCCGCTACCTGTCGGAGCGCTTCGGAGTCGCTCCGACGTTCTGGGAGTCGCTGGCCGGCTTCATCGGCTGGGTCAAGGTGACGCTGAGAGATCCGGTGGCACACGGCCACCTGGAGCTCGACTGGGAGTCGCTGCGCCGCTTCCGGCAGGAGCTGTTGTTCGGCTTCGCCGGCGGGACGCCCGGCGCCCTGCCGCGGCTGCTGCAGGCCGCGCGGTGAAGGTGGTGCTGTTGCCGGGCTTCAACGGCGCGGCAGAGCAGCCGATCCTGGTGCGCCTCTCCGCGCGCCTCGAGGCGCGGGGGGCCAGCTGTCTCCGGTTGGCGCCGCCGCGGCTCAAGCTCGACGCGGCGCTCTCGCTGTACGTCGCCTGGCTTCAGGAGGCGCTGCGGCCGCTGACAGGTCCCCTGGTGCTGGTGGGTCGCTCCTTCGGTGGCCGGGTGGCGCTGCGCGTCGCCGAGTCGCCCCGGGTTCGTGCGCTGGTGTTGCTGGGGTTCCCGCTGAGGCCGCCCGGACGGTCGCGGCCGCTGGATGAACAGGCGCTCCTCGCGGTGCGGTGCCCCACCCTGGTGGTGCAGGGGACGAGAGATCCGCTGGGGCCGCTCGAGGCCTTCGCCCCGGCGCTGGCGGCCAACCCGCTTCTGGAGGTGCAGCGGGTGGAGGGCGCCGCGCATGCCTTCGGTCGGCAGGAGGCCGCGGCGCTCGACGCCGTCGCCGGGTGGCTGGGCGACACCGTCGGGCTCCCCGGCGCCCGTTAGGGGGCGCTCAGTTGTTCTGGCTCAGGGAGCCCTTCCAGGCCTCATCGGACAGGCTGCCGCCGTCGGTGGGCGCGCGGTAGTTGTTGTCGTGGTTCACCATCAGCCGGTTGGAGTGGAAGTGGCGGTCTTCCTTGAAGTGCCCCTCCACCACCACGCCGATGCCTTCGCGGAACATCTGCGGAGGCGTCTCGGTGGCCACCACCTGCACCGACGGATCTCCCGGCGTGTGGGAGTCGGCGACGGAGAAGCGCAGGCTCGCCGGGTTCGAGGTGTCGAGGCTGCCCGGCACCACCACGCCGCCCAGCCGCACGGTCGCGCCGAAGGCCTTGTCGCCCTGCGCCAACAGCTCCGAGGGCTTCCAGTAGTAGACGAGGTTCTCGCCGATGCTGCCGAAGGCGACCCAGGCCAACGCGCCGCCCGCCACGAGAATGGCGCCCAGCGCCAGCAACCGGTTTCTGAGTTCGCTCGTCACGTCTTCGACTCCTTTGTGCGGACCACCAGGCTGACCGCGTACAGCACCACCCCGAGCAAGCCTACGCCGTAGGCGGCGTAGACGTACTCCCACCCTCCCTGAACGACCCCCATGCCTACGTTCTCGATGCCCTCGGGGTGCACCGCCGCGGGCATCGAGAACGTAAGCGCGCCTTCCTGCCGCGCGCGGGCCAACTCGTAGCGCTTCACGATGAACACGAAGAGAAAGCACAGGAAGGTGACCGCGCCCCAGCGGAGCACCACCGTCATCGGCTTGTCGACGGTGTCGGGCGTGCTCTGCTGCTGGTGCAGCGAGTTCCACCACTTCACCGAGAACCACACGATGGGGAGCGAGATGTACGAGAGGATGGCCGAGGCGGCGCTCCAGGCGGCGCGGCGCTCGGGATCATCGGTGAAGCTGCGCAGCGCGAGGTAGCCCGCGTAGGCCAGCAGCATCACGGTGGTGGAGATGAGGCGCGGGTCCCAGTCCCACCACACGCCCCAGGTGGGCTTCGCCCAGATGCTGCCCATCAGCACGCCGCAGGCGCCAAAGTAGAGGCCCACCTCCGCGGAGGCCTCGGCGAGGGCGTCGCTGCGCCAGGACTTCTTGAGCAGGTAGGCGATGGAGCACCCGACGTTGACGGTGAAGGCCAGCAGGCACATCCACACGTGAGGGACGTGCACGTAGAGGATGCGGCCCACGTCGCTCATGTACTGCTCGGGCGGCGCCCACTCGAGCGCGAGGTAGAGGTGGGCGGTGAGGCTGACCACCCCGAGCGCGGCGACGGCCTTCCACAGCCAGGGCCGCACCGAGGGGAGCGCGAGGTGCGCGACGATGGCCGCGACCACGACGGCCAGCAGCAGCAGGGGGCTCCAGTACGGCATGCGTTAGTCTTCCTCCACGACTGAGGGGAATACGACGAACCCGGCGGCGAGATAGATGAGATCGTACGCCAGCAGCAGGCGCAGCCACGAGTCAGCCTGATTCTGTACATCAGCTACGAGCGCGTAGCGCGTCGCGTTGACGCCCGCGAAGACCAGCGCCGAGAGCAGCGGGAAGAGCAGCAGCGGGAGCAGCACGTCGCGGGCGCGGGTGCGGCTGGTGATGGCCGAGAGCACCGTGCCCGGCGCGCTGATGCCCACCGCGCCCAGCAGGAGGCTGCCCAGCAGCTTCCAGAAGGAGCGCGACAGGTCGATGTCGAAGAGGGCCACCGTCACCGGGAGCAGCACCAGCGCGAGCCCGAAGAGGAGCGAGGTGTTGCCCACCACCTTGCCCAGGTAGAGGGCGCGCGGCTCCACCGGCGCCAGCAGCAGGCCGGTGAGCGACTGGTTCTCTGCTTCGACCCGGAAGGACTCGCCCAGCGAGAGGATCGACGCGAAGAGGATGCCCAGCCAGAGGTAGCCGGCGGCGTGCGCGCGCAGCACCTTGATGTCCGGGCCCATGGCGAAGGAGAAGAGCAGGAGCGTGGTGAGCGCGAAGAAGATGAGCGCGGTGAGGCGGGCGCGGGTGCGCCACTCCAGCGTCCAGTCCTTCTTGAGGACCAGCCAGGAGGCGCGCAGCAACG
>CALNBU010000794.1 GCA_937875615.1 uncultured Archangium sp. | reverse complement strand
TCGGCGCCTGCGTCGGCATGAAGGGCAGCCGCGTGCAGGCCGTGGTGCAGGAGCTCCGCGGCGAGAAGATCGACATCGTGGAGTTCGACGAGGATCCGGCGCGCTTCGTATGCGCCGCGCTCGCGCCGGCCGAGGTGAGCCGCGTCATCATCGACGAGGCCAACCACGCCATGGAGATCATCGTGCCCGACGACCAGCTCTCGCTGGCCATCGGCCGCTCGGGTCAGAACGTGCGCCTGGCGGCGCAGCTCACCGGCTGGAAGCTCGACATCAACTCCGAGTCGCGCGTGAAGGAGATGCGCGAGTTCGCCAGCCGCAGCCTGGGGTCGCTGCCCGGCATCAACGAGATGCTGGTGGAGACGCTCTACGCGCACGGGTTCCGCATGGCGAAGGACATCGCCGACGCCAACCCCGAGGTGCTGACGCAGATCCCCGGCATCGAAGCCGAGAAGGTCGCCGAGCTGCAGGCCGCGGCCAAGTCGCGCGTGGTTGACGATTCCATCGAACTCGACCAGATGCAGAAGGACCGCGAACAGAAGCGTCTCGAAGAGGAGCGTCGTCACCCGGACGAGCTCAGCCAGGAAGAGCGCCTCGCCCGGGTGCGCGGCATCGGCACCACCAACGTCGACAGCTTCAAGCTGTCGGGCTTCTCGACGGTGGAGGACATCGTCAAGGAGAACGATCTCACCCGGGTCGGCAACGTGGCGGGCATCGGCATCAAGAAGGCGCGGCAGATCAAGGCCGCGGCGGAACACTACCTGGCCGAGGAGGCCAAGCGTCGCGCAGAGCTCGACGCGCTCAAGAAGGCTCAGGCCACGGCCTGAGTGTCCATGACTGACAAGGAACCCACGCCGCCCATCCGGACGTGCGTGGGCTGTGGAAAGAAGCAGCCGAAGGGGCTGCTCCATCGCCTGGTGCTCGACGAGAAGCACCAGCCGATGCGTGACACCTCACAGACCGCCCCTGGCAGGGGGGCGTACCTCTGTGGGGCTGGCTGTCTGAACGCAGCCGTGAAGCGCAAGGCCTTCCAGCGGGCCTTCAAGAAGAACGTGGCACTGGCATTGACCCAACTGGAGACGCTCTTCCCTGCGGCAACCTGAGAAACCACATCGGCCTCACCTCAACACGGTTGCTGTCACGAAGTCGCTCCAGCCGGAGTCTGCATTCGCCCCGGCGCATCACATTCATATCTACCTTTTCTCTCGTCACTGAAATACGGGGGGTACCGCCCTATGTCGAAAAGACGCGTTCATGAAATCGCGAAGGAACTCAAAGAGAAGCACGGCATTGAGTTCGACAACAAGCAGGCCGTCGCCGAGCTGCAGAAGTTTGGATACGACGTGAAGAGTCATTCGTCTTCGCTCGAAGATGAAGAGGCGACCGCCGCGGTGCGACGGATCGTGGAGGAGCGCAAGCCGAAGAACGCGCCGCCGCCGGTGGCGCCGCGAGGCTTCGTGGTGCGCCGCAAGGTCGGCGACAGCGTGGTGGCCACCACGTTGCCTCCGGTGACCGAGAAGCCGGTCGACGCCGCGCCCGCTCAGGTCGAAGCGGTGGAGGCGCCTGCCCCTGTGACTGCTGCT
>CALNBU010000793.1 GCA_937875615.1 uncultured Archangium sp. | reverse complement strand
GAGGAGCGTCAGCAGCCGCGCCCCCTGCCGGAAGAGCTGATGCAGGTCCGCCAGCTCCGCGGCGCGGCCCACGAAGCTGGTGGCCTGCGGTCCGAGGTTGGTGGGGCGCCCGGCCGTGGCCGCCAACAGCGCCTTGACGCGCTCCAGTTCCCCGGAGCTCTCCGCCGCGCGGGCGAGGCGCCGCGGAGACTCGGCCACCGTCTGCCGCTCCTGCGATTCGAGCTGGGTCTCGAGCGAGCCGGGGTCCGGCGTGAGCCCCGACCCCGTGGCCAGCCCCGGCGCGACCTCGTAGTGCTTGAGCCAGCGGCCGAGGTCGACCAGCGGGAGGTTCGAGAGCACACCCGCCAGCGCCTCCGCGAAGTCCGCCGCCGAGGCGTAGCGGTCTTCGGCCTCCCGCTGCAGCGCCCGGAGCACCACCTGGTCCAGCGCCTCGGGCACGTCATCGCGCAGCGACGAGGGCGGCGGCACCTCCGCGGCGCGCACCAGCTTGAGCGTGGCCGCGTCGGTCTTTCCCCGGAAGAGGTAGCGCGCGCAGAGCAGCTCCCACAGCACGATGCCCAGGGCGAAGACGTCGGTGCGGGCGTCCACCGGCTGCGCCCGCGCCTGCTCCGGCGACATGTACGGGAACTTCCCCTTCAGCACCCCGGTGGCGGTCTGCACCGACTTGTTCGCCGCGCGGGCCACCCCGAAGTCGATGAGCTTCACCGAGCCGTCGCGGCCCACCAGGATGTTGTGCGGCGAGACGTCGCGGTGCACCACCTGCAACGCCCGCCCCTGCGCGTCGGTGGCCAGATGCGCGTGATGCAGCCCCCTCGCCACCTCCACCGCGATGGCCACCGCCACCTCCAGCGGGACATGGTGCCCCTGTTCGCGGGTCCGCTTGAGCACCTCGCGCAGGTCGAGCCCGTCGACGTGCTCCATGGCCACGAACCAGGTGCCCCCGGCCTCGCCCAGCTCCACGATGCGCGCGATGTTGGGGTGCACCAGGCGCGAGGCGATGCGCGTCTCGTCGAGGAACAGGCGCAGGAAGCGCGGGTTCTGCGTCAGGTGCGGGAGGACGCGCTTGACCACCAACAGCCCGTCGCGCCCTTCCAGCTGCGCGAGAAACACCTCCCCCATGCCGCCCGCCCCGAGGCGCTTGAGCAGTGTGTAACGGCCGAATGCAGTCACCCGACCCTCACGCTATCGGAAACGGTCGATTTCACGGGCATTTTCAATGAAGCAACAACGCCGCCAAACCATGCGACAATGTAGTCAATATGCCCGTCGATCCCAAGCTCCAGCCGCCGCGCGTGACGAACCCGGTGAACGTGTCGAAGGTGCCGCAGACCAACACCACCGTGTTGACGCCGCCGAAGCTTCCGACCGTGGTCAAGCAGCCCACCATCGTCCCGGGCTTCTCCTCGACCAGCTCCTTCGACCGGCGCCGCGACATCGCGGGCGTGCCCGACGACAGCATCGGCCGCACCAACCCCGGCAGCCC
>CALNBU010000792.1 GCA_937875615.1 uncultured Archangium sp. | reverse complement strand
ACACAGCCCCAACCCCACGCCTGCGCGAAAAGGCGCCCCGCCCGACGCCGCGCCGGGCAGCCAGGCCAAGAAGGACGACGTGGTCGACGCAGAGTTCCGCTCGAACTGAGTCCGGTCGTCGTCTCTCCAGAGCGCCTCCGCCACCCCGGCGGGGGCGCTCTCATTGTGTCTGCGCTGGGTGGTCCTTCCAGAGATCCCCGTCCATGGTGGTGGGCCTGACCGTGGTATCGAGCTCCACCTGCCCTGCGCTGGCGCGCTCTTTTCCCCCCACGCCCCGCGCGCGGACATCGAGCTGATTGAGGCCCTCGCGCAGCTGCACCGCCGCTTCGAAGCGCCCGTCTTCATCGACCCGCACCACCCGCCCCTGCACCTCGACCAGCGCGCCGGGCTCGGAGCTGCCCTTGAGCACCAGCCTCGGCGTGTTGATGGTGCGCCGCGCGGGGAGCGCCACCTTGAGCAACAGCGACGAGGGGATGGGCGCGGGATCTCCCGGAGGCTGTCCTGGCCGCTTCAGCGCCTGCTGGCCCTCGCGGACGATGACCACCCGGCCGCCGCCCGAGAACAGCACCTCACCGCGCTCCGTCGCCACCGCCACCGTGCCCTGTCCGTTGCTGGCGATGGTGAAGACACCCGCATCGGTGCTGGCCTGCGCGTCGGTGTTGCTGGCCCGCACCTCGAAGACGTGCCGTTGCCCACCGAGGACCTGCGCCCGCGCCATGCCCGTCTCCAGCAGCAGCCGGGTGATGCTCTCGCTCAGCTCTCCGATGCCCACCTCGGTCCCCGGCTCCATCTTCACCTGCCACGTCTCGCCTCCCACCAACACCACCGTGCTGCCGTCGCCGGTGCGGACGCCGTCCTTCGGCTCCAGCGCGTCACCTGGCCGCGCCACCTGCCAACCGCCATCGACGCCTTTGCGCAGCTCGACGTGTCCGGTGGTCTCTCCCAGCCTGACCTCGAGCGTGCGGGCCCCCACCTCCAGCTGCGCTGCCGCCATCGGCCTCGCCGCCACGGGCTCCGTGGTCGGCGCCGCGGCCGGCTCTCGAAGGAACCACCACCACGCCAACGGCACCGCCGCGAAGATCGTCGCGAGGACAGCGAAAAATCGTACACGCGAAGACATCGGCGACAACAAACTACCATCGCGCCCGCGCGGAGACGCCTCGAACGCGACGCGACGGCTCAGCTATCCTTCGACCTCATGGACCTCGACGATGTCGACGGGTTGCTTCGAACGTTCCAGAGCGAAGCGCAGACGTTGATGCTCAGCCCCTCCTCGACCGTGGCTCCGCCGGTCGACGGCGCCGTCGGCCGAGAGGCGTTGCTCGCGCTCCAGGGCCTGACCCACGACCCGCGCGACCTGGAAGACGAAGGACCGCTCGGCGAGGGCGGCATGGGTGTGGTGCGGCTGGCGAAGCAGGTGTCGCTGGGGCGGCGCGTCGCCGAAGTACCTGCGCGAGGGGCGCCGCGAACCGCAGGACGTCGAGGCGCTGCTCACCGAGGCGTGGACCGCCGGCCACCTCGAGCACCCCAACATCCTCCCCATTCACGCGCTCACCATGAACCCCGACGGCACGCCGGTCATCGTGATGAAGCGCATCGAAGGCGTCACCTGGGCGACGCTGCTCAACGATCCCGCCGCGATGGAGGCCCACGCCCCGGCGCGGGCGCCGCTCGATGAGCACCTGCGAATCCTCCAGCAGGTCTGCCACGCCCTGCACTTCGCGCACACCCGGGGCGTGGTGCACCGGGATCTGAAACCCGAGAACGTGATGGTGGGCGCCTTCGGCGAGGTCTACCTCGTCGACTGGGGACTGGCCCGGAGGCCGGGCCCCTCCGAGCAGCTGGCGGGCACGCCGGTCTACATGGCCCCGGAGATGCTCGGGCGCCCCGGAGACGAGATCAGCGAGCGCACCGACGTGTACCTGCTGGGCGCGATGCTCTTCGAGGTGCTCACCGGCACCGCTCCGCACCGCGGCGCGACCCCCAACGCCATCATCGCGTCCATCCTCGAGAGCGCGCCCCGCCTGCCCGACGCCACGCCGGCCCCGCTCGCCGACCTGGTGCGGGCCTGCATGCACCCGGACCCCGCGCAGCGTACAGCCAGCGCCCTCGAGGTCCGCGTCGAGCTCGAGGCCTTCGCCTCGCGGCAGAGCTCGCTGTCGCTGACCGAACAATCGGAGCAGCGGCTGGAGGCGCTGCGGACGCTGCTGGCCACGCCCGCGCCGGACGTCACGCAGGTGTACGCCGCCTTCGCCGCGGCGCGCTTCGGCTTCGAGCAGGCGCTGAGCGCCTGGACTGCCAACGAGCAGGCCCGGCTCGGCTGGAGGAGCGCGCTGCGCGCCATGGTCAGGTTCGAGGCAGACCACGGCACCGCCCAGACCGCGCGCGCCTTCTTCGCCGAGCTGTCCGAACCAGACGCCGCGCTCCAGTACGCCATCGACGAGGCCGCGGCCCGAGAAGAGGAGCAGGCGCGCAGGCTCAAGCGCCTCGACAAGCTGGAGGCCGAGCTCGACCCCAGGACCGACAGCGGCGTGCGGATGCTGGTGGGGCTGTTGATCAGCGGGGTCTGGATCATCGCGCCGCTGATCGACGGGCACTTCTCGAAGGACTCCAACCTCGAGGGCGTCAGCTCGGTCCCCGGCGCGCTGGTGAGCCTGGGCATCGTCGCGGTCGCCGCGTGGCAGGAGAAGCGGCGCGGCCTGCGCAGCACGCCCCTCAACCGGCAGCTCATGGCCATCGTCGGTTTCGGCATGGCGGTCCAGAGCCTCTTTCTCGTGGCGCGCCACCTCCTCGTGGGCCCCTTCGGCCCGTGGATCGTCCCCACCATCTCCGCCTCTCCCGTCCCATCTGGCCGACGGCGCTCGCCTACGCCCTCAGCAGCACCGCGTCGTCCTTCGACCTCGAGCACCGCTACGAGTGGGTGGCGGCGGGGAACCTGGGCTTCTGCCTCAACGCCTTCCTGCTGTGGCGTCGTCAGCGCCGGCCCTGAGCGCGGACTACAGCCGACAGGCGTGCTCGAGACACCGCTGCGCGCCGTCGCAGTCGAGATCGTTCTCACACCCGGGCGTCGTCGGGCACCCCGCTCCTCCGCGACAGGGGTCGTGCGCGGGGACGCCCTCCACGGGAGGCGCGGCGACGGGAGGCGCCCCCTGCGGACGCGGCGCGGCGCGCGCCAAACGCAGCAACACCTTCGCCCGCCGCGCCGCCTCGGCCCGGTAGCGATGCGGCGCCTCGGCCCGGCGGAGCCGCGCGTAGGCGGTGTAGTGATGCCACGCCGCCGCGACGTCCCCCAGCTGCTCCTCGGCCATGGCCTGGGCGTAGAGGGCGCCGGTGAGCGACGGCTTGCGCGCGTAGGCGTAGCGACAGTCGAGCAGCGCCGGCGCGGGACGCTTCGCGCCCAACAGCGCACTGCACCGGGCGGCGTAGGCCTCGGGCGTCGGCTGGATCTGGGTCAGCGCGGTCAACACCTCGACGGCCTCGGTGTAGCGCCGCGATGCGATGAGCGCGGTCGCCTCCAGGTAGCGCTCGCGGGGCGTGGGGAGGAGCAGCGGCGGCGGCGTCAACCCGGCCGGCGACGTCGTCGGCGCCCGCCACTCCGCCTCGGGAAACTGCGTCAGCGTCAGCGCCAGCACCAGGGGAAGCACGGCGGAAAAGCTACTCCACGCGACGGCCGCCCGCTAACCGGTCACGCCCTTTCCAACCCCGCCCGCTCCAGCGGGCCGCCCGACCGCCCGCGCCGCGGTGCCGCCGGCATCCTTGAAGGTCAAGGTGAAGGTCGCGCCCTCGCCCGGCGCGCTGTGCACCTCGATGGAGCCCTCGTGCTCCTCCATCACCCGCCACGCGACGGCGAGGCCCAGCCCGATGTTGGTCCACACGTCCTTGGTGCTGAAGAACGGCTCGAACACCCGGGGCAGGTGCGCCGGAGAGATGCCCTTCCCGGTGTCTCGCACCGTCAGCGTCGCGCCGCCGGGCACCTTCACCACCTCGAAGGAGAGCGACCTGCGCGCGGCCTCCCGCATCGCGACGCGCGCGTTCGCGCACAGCTGCGTCAGCACCTGCTCCAGCTGCGCGACGTCGCCGTCGATCTCCACCCGCCCATCGGGCGCCGTCACCTCCACCGGGATCCTCGCGTCGCGCTCCCGCTCGATGGCCGCCACCCGCCGCACCAGGCCCACCAGGTCCATGGGGGCGGGGCTCACCTCGCCCCGCTTCTGCGAGAAGCGCAGCAGCTGCTGCGTAATTTCCCGGCAGCGGTGAGCGCTCTCTTCAATCTGCTTGAGCAACGCGAAGTCGGCGTCGCCCTCGGGGGTGTCCATCAACAGCAGCTGGGCGTTGCCGAGGATCCCCACCAGCGGGTTGTTGATCTCATGCGCCACACCAGCGCCGAGTTGACCGATGGCCGCGAGCTTCTGCGCCTCGAGCAACCGGGCCTGCGCCGCGCGCAGCTCGGCGGTGGCCTGCTCCACCCGCCGCGTCAGCTCGTCGTTCCAGGTCAGCAGCTTCGCCCGCGAGGCCTCCAGCTCCGCGCCCATGGCGTTGAAGGTCTGCCCCACCCGGGTGAGCTCATCGTCGCCCGACAGCACCACCCGGCGGCCGAGCTCACCCCGCCCGAAGGCCTCGGCCACCGACGAGAGCTGCGTCAGCCGCCGCGCGAGCGTCCCGGAGAACAGCACCGACGCCAGCACCAGCAGCGCCAGCGTGACCCCGAGCCCCAGCAGCCCGCTGCGGCGCAGCGCGCGCACCGGGGCCCGCGCCTCGTCGAGCGGCACCGACACCACCGAGACCAACCCCAACCGCCCCGGCACCGGCGCGCTGGCCAGCTGCTCGTCGGCGAGCGTGACGAAGGCCTGATGCAACGCCGCCTGCCTGGCCTCCGTGAGCCGCGCGACCACCAGCTGGCCGCGGCTGCTGGCGATGACGCGCGCGTCGGCGTCGATGATCTCCAACGTCGCGCCGCTCGGGGCGTGCGTCTCCAACCACGACTCCAACCCGCGCAGCGTCAGCGCCAACACCAGCATCGGCGCCGTCGGCCCGCGCGGGCCGACCTGGATCGCCGCGGGCATCCACGGGCCCACCGCGCTGTCCTGCGCGCTCCCCAGCGCCAACTGCCCGACGTCGCCCGCCGCCCCCAACGTCGCCAGCGGGAGCAACGCGAGCAGCGACGCGCGCTCCACGGAAAGTTGCGGGCGCTCCGCGCGCGGGCCGGCGAAGGCCTGCACGCCAGGGCGCGCGGGCGCGTACAGCGCCGCGGCCACCACCCCCGGCGCCTGCGATGACAACAGGCGCAACCCGCCCGCGGCCTCCTCCTCCGTCACCTCCGACCAGTCGATGAGCGACGCGGAGCTCGCCAGCGACTCGAGCGTCACCGCCAACTGAGTGCCCGCCGCCTCCGCCGAGGCCGCGGCCAGCGCGCGCTGCTCCCGCTCGAGGCGCAACGACAACTCCCGCTCGGCCTCCCGCAGCAACCAGAAGCCGGCGAAGGCCAGCGGCACCACCGCCGCCGCCAACACGAAGAGCAGCAACCGCTGCGCGAGCGTCATCACCCCGGCTTCCGCTCGTCCTCGGGTACGCCCGAGAACAACACCACGCTGCCCTGCACCGACTTCGCCCGCTTCTTCAGCTCCGCCGCCTGCCGCGCGAGCTCCGGGTGTCCCTGCGAGCCATCGGTGACCACCACCGCGATGGACACGCTCATGATGGGGAAGTGCCGACGCTGACCGTAGCGATCCTCCGCCTCGATGGAGCCCCGCTCCCGGTCTATCCGCTCGTAGTAGAGCGGGATGATGCGGTCGAAGGACTCGATGACGCGCCGGGAGATCGACTCCGCCAACGCCGGCCCCACGATGAACACGAAGTCGTCGCCGGCCACGTGGCCGATGAACTCCGAGCCGTCGCCCAGCTGCGCCACCACGTCGCGGAGGATGTCGGCGGTCTGCTTCACCACACCGTCGGCCTTGGCGAAGCCGTAGAAGTCGTTGAAGGCCTTGAGGTTGTCGAGATCCAGGTAGCAGAACGCGAAGTGCGCCTTCGCGCCGATGCGACGGTGCACCTCCCGCTCGATGGCCGCGGAGCCGGGGAGCTGCGTGGTGGGGCTGGCCTCCGCGGTCCGCCGACGCAGCACCGACTCCACCCGCGCCCCCAGCTCGAGCGCGTCGAAGGGCTTGGTGAGGTAGTCGTCGCCGCCCAGCTTGAGCGCGCGGACCTTGGCTGAGGTGTCGGTGCGCGCGGAGATGAAGATGACCGACAACGGGCTGGGGGCGCGCTCGGCCTTGAGCGCCTCGAAGAAGTGGAAGCCGTCGCCGTCGGGGAGCGCCACGTCGAGGAGGAGCAGGTCCGGGCGACGCCGGGCGATGGTCGCGCGGGCCTCCTCCACCGAGCGCGCCTGATCGACGTCGAAGCCCTGGTTGGCCAGCACCTCCGCGCAGATAGCCGCGATCCGGACGTCGTCATCGACCACCAGCACGCGCCCGCGCCCGCCGTCGTTGCGGCGCTGCGCGGCCTCGATGCCTGCCACGAAGTTGGCCGGGCCCACCGGCTTCTGCAGCACGCCGGCGGCGCCGCCGTGCGTCGCCAGCTCGCGGACGTCGGCGCCGGTCAGCACCACCACCCGCGAGGTCCGCGTGTCGGGATCATTCCTGAAGATCTCCAACAGCTGCAGGCCGTTGATGTCCGGCAGCCGCAGGTCGAGCACGACCACCTCGGGCTGCGCGCTGCGCGCGAGCACCAGGCCCTCTTCACCGCTGTTGGCGATGAGCACCTTGTAGCCGGCCTGCAGCTGTTGGAGATCTTCAGGAATGATCCCGACACGCGGACCTCGCG
>CALNBU010000791.1 GCA_937875615.1 uncultured Archangium sp. | reverse complement strand
CAGCTCGCGCGGCGCTCCGGGATCCAGGTGTGGGGCGAGCTGCCCGCCCGCTTCCAGGTCGGGGTCGCGGCGCCGGTGACACTGCACTTCGTCAACCCCGGCCGCGCGCTCCGACTGGCGGTGCGCGACGACGGCCCCGACGCCTTCGAGCCCGCGGCGGAGACGAGGACCCTCACGCTCCACGCCGCCAGCCGGGGCCGCGTGCGCTACGACGCCACGCCGACGCGCCGCGGGCGCTTCGACTTCGGAGATCTCCACGTGCGCGTCCGCGGGCCGCTTGGCTTCATGTGGCACGAGCGCACCGTGCCCGCGAACGTGGAGGTCAGCGTCTTCCCCGACATGCGCGGCGCCAGCCGCCTGTTGTTGGCCGACGCGGCCCTCGACTTCGTCAACCTGGGGCTCCGGCAGCTCCGGCGTGACGGGCAGGGCTCGGAGTTCGCCCGGCTGCGCGACTACGCCCAGGGCGACCCGGTGCGCGACATCGACTGGAAGGCCACCGCCCGGCGCGGGCGCCCGGTGACGCGGGTGATGGAGTCGGAGCGCAGCCAGACCGTGCTCATCGGCGTGGATGCGGGCCGCTCCATGGCAGCCCGCGTCGACGGGCTGACCAAGCTGGACCACGCGGTGAACGCGGCGCTGTTCCTCGCCTTCGTGGCGGTGCGCAACGGAGATCGCGTCGGGCTGGTGGTGTTCGCCGACGGCGTCAAGACCTGGCTCGCGCCCGCCAACGGCCGGCTCCAGTACCGGAAGATCGTCGACGCGCTCTACGCAGCGAAGCCGCACCTCACCTACGTCGACTACCTGGCGCTCTTCAAGGAGCTGAACCAGCGGCTGCTGCGGCGCTCGCTGCTGTGCCTGTTCACCGACTTCATCGATGAAGACCAGGCGCAGACCATGATCGACCCGCTCCGGCGGCTCGCGAAGCGGCACGTGCCGCTGTGCCTCTCGGTGAAGGACGCCGCGCTGCACCGGTTGCTGCGCACCCCTCCGGGAGACCCGGAGCTCGCCTACCAACACGCGGTGGCCAGCGAGCTGCTGCTCGAACGTGAAGCCATGAAGCGCAAGGTCGGGCAAGATGGCGTCACCGTGGTCGACGTCGACGCACAGTCACTGTCGCTGTCGGCCGTGAATCAGTACCTGGCAATCAAAGCGAGAGGCACCCTGTGAGAGTCTTCTGCCCAACCTGCGGTTACGCCAACGACGCGACCCAGGCAGGGGTGGGGGTCACCTGCCGCTCCTGCGGGTCGACCTTCCAGGCCGAGGCCACGCCGACGAAGGTGGCGGCGCCTCCTCCGGCGGTGACCGCGCCCACGCAGGTCCCCTCGCCCTCCAGCTTCACGCCAGCCGGAGCGGGCGTGCCCTACAACCCCCTGGCCGTCATCTCGCTGGTGCTGGGCATCGTCTGTTGCATCCCCTTCGCCGGCTTCGGCGCCATCATCACCGGCGCCATGGCACGCAAGCAGATAGAGGCCTCTCGCGGGGCGCAGCGCGGCGCGGAGTTCGCCCTCGCGGGCATGGTGCTGGGCGCAGCGGCGGTGGGCATCATGTTGATCGGAATGCTGATGCGGCTGAGCGCGGCGGCTCGTTGACCCGCCACGCCGCCCGGAGCGCGCCCGACCAGAGGTAGGCGTGCACGCCAGAGCCCACCATCAACGCGAAGGCCACCTTGAAGGCCACCGACAGCTTCGGCGGGTGAATCTGCGAGATGGTGCCCTCGATGAAGCCGGCCAACACGAAGAGCGCCAGCGTCCCCAACAGCAGCTGAAGCGCCACCGCCCCTTCTCGCTTCAGCGCCACGCGCCGTGAGAGACCGCCCGGCGCCACGAAGGCGCGCGCCAGGACGAAGCCGGCGGCGCCGGCGATGACGATGGCGGAGATCTCCGGGATGCCATGGGGGAGAATCCACGCCCAGAACCAACCCATCAACCCCTTCGACGCGTAGACCCAGGCCAGCGCGCCCAGCATCACCCCGTTGAAGAACAGCAGGATGGCGGTGCCCAACCCCGCGGTGAGCCCCAGCGCAAAGCAGAAGAAGGCCACCTGGATGTTGTGCGTGAAGAGGAAGCTGGTGAAGGCGGCCTGTTGCCCCACCCCCGCCACCTCGCCGCTCGCCTCGTCCTGGGCGCGCTTCACCGGGTCGAAGTTCCGGTGCTCCTCGGGCACCAGCCAGACGGCCGCGTCGGGGTCGACCATCATCCCCAGCCAGCCGAAGCCGAAGCCCGCCACGAAGAGGAGCAGCGAGGCCACGAACATGCGCCACTCGCGCGCCATGGTGTCGGGGAAGCCGGTGGAGAGGAAGCGGCCGATGGCCGCCGGCCGCACCCGACGGCCCGGGTAGGTGACGGCGTAGGCCCGCCCCACGAGATCATTGAGGTAGTTCGAGAGCTCCGCGGCGCCGGCGCGCGCGCGCACCCAGAGCAGATCCGACGAGGCGCCGCGGTACAGCCGGGAGAGCGCGCGGGCCTCCTCGAGCGAGAGCCGGGAGACGCCGTCGCGCTCCACCCGGTCGAGCAGCGCCTCCAGCTCCCTCCACCTCGGTTGACGCGCTTCGACGAAGACAGGCAGTTCCATGGCGCGGGGCGCAGCATAGACTGAACCCGCGCTCCATGACGGCGGCTCTCGACCAGGTGCAGCTCGACGCCACGCACACCGTGCTCACGCCGGAGTACGTGGAGTTCAACTTCGTGCTCGCGGGGTTGATGAGCCGCTTCCTCGCGCTGCTCATCGACACCGTGCTCAGCCTGCTCATCGCCACGCTGGGCATGGTGGCGGTCACGCTGTTCTCGATGGTGGTGCGCACCGCCGGGAGCGAAGCGGTGAGCGGCCTCGGGGTGGCCAGCCAGTTCGTCATCTGGTTCCTCGTCGACTGGGGCTACATGGTGCTGCTGGAGAGCGTGTGGAGCGGGCAGACGGTGGGCAAGAAGGTGATGGGCCTGCGGGTGATTCAGGAGACCGGCGTGCGGGTCGGCCTCACCCAGTCGCTGCTGCGCAACCTGGTGCGGCCGCTCGACAAGCTGCCGCTCTTCTACTTCGTGGGCGGCTGCTTCGCGTTGCTCTCGGGCACCCAGCAGCGGCTGGGAGATCTGCTGGCCGGCACCATCGTGGTGCGCGAGCGCCGCCTCAAGCTCCCCGCCCGCCTGGAGCGGCCCGAGGGCGACGTGACCCTCCTGGCCGACAGCGACTTCCAGGCGCGGGTCTCGAAGCTGACACAGGAAGAAGAGGCGCTGTTCTTCTCGGCCGCGCTGCGCCGCGAGGAGATGGGCCTGGAGGCGCGGCTCAACCTCTTCTCAGCCCTCGCCCGCCGCCTCGAGGAGCAGCTGGGCTTCGCCCGCCCGGCGCACCTGTCCGACGAGAAGCTGGTGCTGCTGGTGACGGCGGCGGCGCTGGCCGCGCGCGCGCGTCGGACCCAGCCAGGCGCGTCCGTCAGGGCGCGGGCCTGAAGCGCCGACGCGCCCTCACTCCAGCGCGCCCATGAACACCGCGTCCTGGGTCTGGTGTCCGCCGATGTTGCCGCCCACGCTGTAGAGCCGACAGCCCAGCACCGGCGTGTTGTGGACGTGCGCCCGCGGCCTCGGCAGGAGCGCGAGCGCCTCGAAGGCGCCCAGGGTCCCCTCCGCGCTGACGGGCGCGCGCTGCGTGCTGGCCAGCAGGTTGAAGCTGCTGTCGAAGCCGCCCACCAGGTACACGAAGCCATCGGCGTAGGCGGCGGCGTGCGTGGAGATGTCCCAGGGGAGCGCCTGACTGCTCCACTCCCCCAGCGCGCCGGTGGCCTCGTCGACGGTGGCCACCAGCACGTCCCGGTAGTGTGACGGCTGACCGGTGAACGTCTCGGCGTCGAAGCCCCCCACCACCACCAGCCGGTTTCCGACCGCGAACGACGCGTGGTGGGTGCGCGGCGCAGGGAACGGCCGGGCCTCCGTCCACGCCGAGAGCGCGCCATCGTCGCCGATGCGCGCGCTGAAGATCTCCGGCCGGGCGCTCCCGTCGACGAGCCGCCCGCCGAGCGCGAACAACCAGCGGCCCACCCGGGTGGCGGTGATGTGAAAGCGCCCCTCTCCCGGGAGCGACGGCTCTTCACGCCACGCGCCGGGCGAGCCATCGCCGTTCATCTGCAGCGACTGCACCCGCGGGGTGTTGACGTTCGCGCTCTGACCGCTCACGTAATAGAGCCGGTCTCCCAGCCCCTCGACGCCGGCGCCCGCCGACCAGAAGAGCGGGCTGGGCCCCTCCACCCACGCGCTGATGAAGCCCTCCGCGTCGAGCTTCGCGAACCACGCGTCGAAGCGCGGCACGCCTTCGTCCATGTCGATGCCGTTGACCACGGCCAGCGTGGCCACCTCGTCGGTGGCGTAGATGACGGTGGCGTGATGGTCCCTCGCCGACGGCCCCGGTGGTTGCTGAACCCACCGCAGCGCCGCGGTGGCGGGCTCGAACCCCGGCGCGCAGCGTGGCCGCTGCGCCACCGAGCCGGCGTCAACGGCGCCCGCATCTGCCACCAGACTGCCGCCGTCGACCTCGTCTTTGACAGGAGGCTGGCAACCCAGCAGCCAGATCACCAACAGCAGGGATGTTCTCGTGTGCATGGCGCCGCACCAAGCACGCCACGTGCCACGGAGGGCGCCACACGCCGTAACATGGCGACGATGCCCCGACTCCTCGCCCTGCTCTGCCTCAGCGCCGGCCTCGCCTGCAAGGCGCCCGCTTCGACCGACGCGGGCCCCGGGCCCGACGCCGGGCCGGGGAGCGACGCCCTCGACGCCGGAGATGGGATCGACGATGCGGGCGCACCCGACGCGGGGGGTTCGATCCAGCCCGACGCAGGCCGGGAAGACGCGGGCAGCAGCGCCTCCGTGGAGCTGGCCTTCGTCGGCGGCGGAGACGGCGTCATCCGCACCTACCGGGTGGACGACGACGGGCGCTTCACTCCGCTGGAGAGCCTGCTCGCCGGAGGGAACCCGTCGTACCTCGCCTTCGATGGCGCCCGCCGGCTGGTGTTCGCGGTCGACGAGGCCCAGGGGCGGGTGCGGAGCTTCCGCGTCGACCCGGAGACCGGCGCCCTCACCCGCATCAACCACGTCAACGCCGGCGAAGAAGGCGTGACCAGCGGCGTCACGCACCTCTCGCTGACGCCGAGCGGCCGACATCTCCTGCTCGCGCACTACGGCAGCGGCCACGTCTCGGTGGTGCCCGTCGAGGTCGACGGCACGCTGGGGACCGCCACCGCGGTGGCCTCGGCGGGGCATCAGGCGCACTTCGCGCAGCAGGTGGAGGGCACCGTCTATGTGGTGTGCCTCGGCGCGAACCACATCGCCCGCTACCGCCTCGACGAGGCCGCGGGCACCCTCTCCGCGCTGACGCCCGTGGCCACCGGGGCAGGCGTCGGGCCCCGACATCTGGCCTTCGCGCCGGCCGGGGGGCTGGCCTTCGTCGTCAACGAGTCGGCCAGCAGCCTCTCCAGCTACGCCTGGGACGCCGCCGCCGGCGGGCTGACCCTGCTCGACACGCGCGGCACCGTGCCCCCGGGGGCCCCGCCCAACACCGGCGCCGCGGTGCAGGTGCACCCCGCGGGCCGCTGGGTCTACGTCTCCAACCGCGGCCACAACTCCATCGCGCGCCTGGCCTACGGCGACGCCGGGGTGCTGACGCTGGAGGCGACGGTGCCCTCCTTCGGCAACCTCCCTCGCTCGTTCTCCCTCAGCCCCGACGGGACGCGCGCCTGGGTGGCCAACCAGAGCTCCGGCACCATCTTCGGGTACCAGGTCTCCGCCAGCGACGGCGCGTTGATCCCGCTCGACACCGAGCCGCTGGTGTCCGGCCTCACCACGCCGTACTTCGTGGGCGCCGCGCGCTTCGCTCGCTGAACCCAGCGGGTTTCATCGACAGTGGAACGCTTGCACCTACACCTGTCGTTCCGAAACACTCCCCTCATGCGCGCCTTGCTCATTGCCTCCCTGGGGTTGTGCGGTTGCATGGGGAGTGTGGTGGGACCTCCGCTCGAGGAGTGGCTCTTCCCCGGAACGGGCGGTGGCGCCGCCGGCGGTGGCCTCGCCATCGGAGGTGGACCCGCTGGCGGTGGAGAAGAAGGTCCGCCCGCGCGCGACCTCCCTTCTCCCTCGTCCCGGCTCGCGCGCCTCTCGCACCAGGAATACGACAACACGGTGCGCGACCTCCTGGGGGCGAGCACCTCGCTGGGGCTGTCGGCCACCTTCCCGGCCACCACCACCTCCACCACCTTCAACAACAACGGCGGAGACCTCACCATCACCAGCGCCCAGTGGCAGAGCTACCAGACGGCCGCCGAGGAGGTCGCCCGCCTCGCCACGCTCAACACCACCGCGCTCACCACCGTCGCGGGCGGTTCGCTGCCCACCGAAGATGAACAGCTGGTGGCCGCGCTGGGCCGCCGGGCCCTGCGGCGCGCGCTGAGCGCCAGCGAGCTCGGCGCCTACCAGGCGCTCTTCGACGCCGGCGCCACCGCGTACCCCTCCATGACGCCGCGGCTGGCCGGCGCCCGGATTCTCCTCGAGGGCCTGCTCCAGTCCCCCCACTTCCTCTACAAGACGGAGCTCTCCACGGCGGTGACGGACGACGTGGTGCCCTTGACGCCCTACGAGCAGGCCACGCGCCTCTCCTATGGGCTGTGGCAGTCGATGCCCGACGAGGCGCTGCTCCGCGCGGCAGAGAACGGCGACCTCGCCACGCCCGAAGGGTACGCGGCGCAGCTCACCCGCCTGCTCGAAGACAGCCGCGCCCGCGACACCGTCCAGACCTTCCACGCGCAGCTGCTGGAGCAATCGAAGTACGCCGACATCACCCGCTCCACCACCCTGTTCCCGGAGTACACGCCGACCCTGCCGCAGTCGATGCGACAGGAGCAGATCCTCTTCCTCGACGACGTCCTCTTCGAGCAGCAGGGCAACCTGGCGACGCTCCTCAGCGCGCCCACCAGCTTCGTCGACCAGAACCTGGCGCGGATCTACGGCCTCACCGGCGACTTCGACGACACCTTCACCCGGGTGACCTTCACCGATGGCCGGCGCGCCGGCCTCTTCACCCAGATCGGCTTCCTCGCCGCGCACGCCAACTCCACCGAGAGCGACCCCATTCACCGCGGCGTGTTCGTCAACCGGAGGGTGCTGTGCGCGCCGCTCCCCGCGCCACCCAACCAGGTGCCGCCGCTGCCCGACGCCACGCCGGGCGTGCCCAAGACGCTGCGCCAGCGCATCACCGAGCACACCGGCGAAGGCACCTGCGGAGCCGGCTGCCACGGCGTGCTCATCAACCCCATCGGCTTCGCCTACGAGCACTTCGACGCGCTCGGCCGCTGGCGCACCCAGGACCACGGCCTGCCCGTGGACGCCCGCGACACCTACAACTTCGACGGGACGCGCCGGAGCTACGACGGCGCCTCCGAGCTGGCCAACCTGATGGCCGCGGAGCCCATGGCCCACCGCTGCTACGTCCGCCACTGGGTGGAGTTCCTGCATGGCCGCGCGTTCGCCGCCGCCGACAACACCGCCGTCGACCGCCTCGGGCTCAGCTCTGCCCGCGACGGGATCCCGGTGACCCAACTGGTCCGCCTCATCGCCGAGAGCGAGGCCTTCAGAACCCGCCCCGTGGAGGTCGCACCATGAAGGACTCCCGTTGGAACCGTCGTCGATTTCTCCAGGGCGCTGGAACCGTGGCCCTGGCGCTGCCCATGCTCGAGTCGCTGTGGCCGAAGACTGCCTTCGCGCAGGCCAACCGGCACCGCTTCCTCGCGGTGATGCGCGCCGGCAACGGCGTGGTGCAGCAAAGCAATGAGCACGGCGAGCGCTTCTGGCCCCGCGAGGTGGGCGCCATCAGCGCCGAGGTGCTGCGCACCGGCAACGCCGACCGCGCCACCAGCGAGCTCGCCGACTACGCCGACAAGTTGTTGATGGTGAAGCGGGTCCGCCTCCCCTTCGCGCGCAACTCCTGCGGGCACTCCGAGGCCATCGTGCAGGTGTTGACGGCGATGCCCCACACCGGCGGCACCGCCAACAACCCGCTCTCGCATGGCAAGTCCGTCGACTGGCACATCGCCGAGCGGGTGCAGCCCGGCGTCGACCCGCTGGTGTTCATGACCGCGCCGACCAGCTCCTACATCGCCAACGCCATGTCCTGGAGCGCGCCGCAGCAGCGCTCCTCGGTCGAGACCTCCCCGCGCACCGCCTACATGCGCATGATGGGCCTGAGCACCGCGCCCCCCGAGGTGCAGCAGCTGGTGGCCAACCGCCGCAAGAGCGTGAACGATCTGGTGCGCGACCAGATGCGGGACCTGCTGGCGCAGCCGCAGCTCTCGACGAGAGACCGCAACCGCCTCGACCAGCACTTCTCCGCGGTGCGCGACATGGAGCTGCAGGCCTCCTGCGATCTCGACGCTGGGCAGGCCGGCGCCATCAACGCCCTGAACAGCCCCACCAGCAACGACAACCGCGAGGCCGCCGCGCGCCAGTTCGCCGACCTCATCGCCTGGGCCTTCAACTGCCGCCTCAACCACGTGGCCACGCTGCAGATCGGCACCGGCAACGACGACACCCAGTACACCATCAACAACGTGAAGCTCCCCCGCTTCCACCAGATCAGCCACCGCATCTACTCCGATGGCTCCGAGGGGCAGCCCATCCCCGACGCCATCGAGCTCCACCACCAGATCGATCGACTCCAGCTCCGGCTCTACCGACACCTGCTCTACGCCTCGCCCTACGGCGGCACGCTGCTCGACGACTCGGTGGCCTGCTGGACCAATGACCTCGGCGACGGCGTGGCCCACAACGCCAGCATCACCCCGTGGATCATCGCCGGGAGCGGCGGCGGCACCCTGCGCACGGGCCAGGTCATCGACCACCAGCAGAAGCCCGTGAACCTGGTCCTCAACACGCTCCTCAACGGCGTCGGCCTGAGGAAGGGCGACGGCTCCCCGACCAACAACTTCGGCGACCCCAGCCTGGAGCAGGGCGTGGTGAACAACTCGCTGCTCGGCTGACGCGCTCCTCGCTGGCGCTGTTTACGCCCGGGAGCCACTGCATGATGATGCGCTGACCTTGGGAGACGAGGCATACAGCCCGGCTGTCGATCCGCTGATCGGCGCGCGCGTCGGTGAGTATGAGATCCTCGAGCCCATCGGCGAGGGCGGCATGGGCGTGGTGTACCGGGGCGTGCATCCGGTCATCAAGAAGCGCGTGGCGGTGAAG
Source organism: uncultured Archangium sp. (assembly GCA_937875615.1). Taxonomy (GTDB): domain Bacteria; phylum Myxococcota; class Myxococcia; order Myxococcales; family Myxococcaceae; genus Archangium_A. The sequence continues at coordinate 946 of CALNBU010000791.1, read as the reverse complement.
ATCCTCAAGCCGCAGATCGCCGCCGAGGCGGTCCAGGTGCGGCGGCTCCTCACCGAGGCCGAGGCGGTCAACGCCATCAGGCACCGGGGCATCATCGACATCTTCTCCATGGGGACCCTGCCCGACGGGCGCCCCTACGTGGTGATGGAGCTCCTCGACGGAGAGGCGCTCGATCTCTGGCTGCAGAAGCTTCCGGGCGGCCGCGTGAGTCTGCCCATGGCGGTGGAGCTGCTGCTCGGCATGTGCGGTCCGCTGGCCGCCGCGCACCGCGCCAACGTCATTCATCGCGACCTCAAGCCGTCGAACATCTTCGTCTGCACCCAGAGCGACGGCACCCGCTTCGTCAAGCTGCTCGACTTCGGCCTCGCCAAGCGCGCGGTGGCCATCGACGGCAGCAGCCGCCAGACCAGCCAGGCCACGGTGGCCGGCACGCCTGACTACATGGCCCCGGAGCAGGCGCGAGGCCTCGACGTCTCGCCGCGCAGCGACCTCTATTCCCTGGGCGTCATCGCCTTCGAGCTGCTGACGGGCAAGGTCCCCTTCACCGGAGCCACCCCCATGGACGTGATGGTGGCCCACGTCAGCGCGGCGCCGGTCGAGCCCAGCGCGCTGGAGCCGCTGCTGCCCGGGGCGCTCAACCAGCTGGTGCTGCGCCTGCTGTCGAGGTCCGCCCGCAGACCGTGGAGGAGGTGCGCGACGTGCTGGAGACGGTGCTGGAGCAGCTCGGCCTCCCGCGCGCCCGCTCCTCTGGCGAGATTCCGGCCTACGTCCCTACCGCGTCCCCCGCGCCGGTGTCGCTGGCCCTGCCCGCCGCGGCGCAACAGGACCATTATCCGAACCACAGCGATCCGGCGGTCAATCCCGACAAGGCCGCCCCGCCCCGCGCCGAGAAGGTCGTGGCGGGCCTGTCGCAGCAGGACGTGAACATCACGACGAATTTCGACGG
>CALNBU010000790.1 GCA_937875615.1 uncultured Archangium sp. | reverse complement strand
TTGAGCGTGAAGGGCCCCACGGAGATCTCATCGACCGGCCGCACCTCGCAGGCGTTCACGCGATGGCCGTTGACGAAGGTGGCCTGCGCGCCGCCGTCTTGAATCGCCGCGCGACCGTTCTGGAAATAGAGGTGCGCGTGCCGCGGCTGCACCGCGTGATCCTCGAGGCGCAGATCCACCTCGGGCCCGCTCCCCAGCGTGTATTGCCCCGGCACGAACACCTCCGTGCCGACGAGCAGGCCATCACGCATGATGACGACCTGAAGTACCGCTGGTTGTGCGCTCAAATGAAGGCTCCTCGCACGCTGCTCAGGTGTCGTACAGCGAGCCCACGATCTCTTCGCGGAAGTTCTCGCGCTTCTTGATCATCGAGCGGATCTTCAGCTCTTTGCGATCATACAGGTAGACCGCGCCCGACTGGTTCGTCTGTCCCTGGATGAGGCGGTCGTCGAAGTCGATGCGCGTCGGCCCGCGCGTGGGACCCGGCGCGTTGCTCTCGGCCGCGGCCGTCGGCGTCGCCGCTTCGAAGTTGGTCGACGGGGGCGCCAGCGGCGCCGCGGCGGCCGGCTTCTTCTTCGGCGCGGGCTTCTTCTTCGGTGCCGCGACCGCAGCGCTCGCCGAGAAGAACACCAGCGCAGAAAGGACGAACAGAATCGAGCGCATGGACGCGTTCAATGAAAGCGAAGCGCGTGCCGCAGCGTCAAGCGATACCTGTGTACGCCGCGAGCGAATACCGTGGGGTACACACCACGACATGAGGGAGGGTGTCCTCACCCACTCCATGAATGGCCCGCAAGACAGTCGTCGCGCTGCGGCCCGAATGCTACGGGCGTCTTCGTGTGGCGACACCTGAGTGTTCTCCTCGTGGCGGTGGCGGGCTGTCGCAAGCCTGACACGCCGCCTGCGGCGTCTGTTCCCGATGCGGGCGGAGCCCGGTTGGTGAGCGTCGGCCCACGGCTGCTCTCCAACCAGACCTCGCAGCCGCTCGCCATCACCGGCGAAGGGCTGCACGAAGACATGAAGCTGGTGCTGGGCGCTCCGCTGTCGCTCGAGCTGCCGCTCACCGTGTGGGACGAGCGCCACGCCTTCGCGCGCGTGCCGGCCACCGCGGTGGGCAGCGCCTCCGAAGTGCTGGTGGAGGCGCGGCTCTCGGGCGCCGACGGCACCGCGCCCCTGCGCTTCATCAACGACACCACCTTCGTCGATCTCACCGCGCTGATCAGCGCGCGCGACGGCAAGACGCTCTTCGCGCTGAGCACCCCCACCGACGAGGTGTACGCGCTCGAGGTGGAGTCCGGCGCCGTCGCCCGGATCCCCACCGGAGATGGCCCTACCGCGCTGAGCCTGTGGACCGACGCCGAGCAGCACGACTGGCTGGTGGTGGCGCACCGCTACGAGCCCACGCTGCTGTTGATCGACCCGCGCGCGCCCGACGTCCGGCGGCGGGTCCCCGCGGTGGCGAACGCCGAGGGCCTGCTGGTGCACGGAGACCTGGCCTTCGTGGCCGAGCACGCCCGGGACACCGTGCGCGCGCTGCAGCTCCCCTCGGGCGAGGAGCGCTGGCGCGCCGAGGTCTCCCTCAACCCGCGCGAGCTGGTGGTGGCCGGCGACGCGCTGGTGGTGGGCGCGCTCGAAACCGGGGCGCTCGACGTGCTGAGCCTCGCCGACGGTCGGGTGCGCGACAGCCTGGAGCCCGGCCCGGGGACGCCCATCGTCGGCGGCGGCACCGCGAAGTACGCGGCGCAGATCATGAACGGCAAGGCGCCGCGCGGCCTCGCCTGGTCGGCGAAGGCGGCCACGCTCTTCGTCGCGTCCATCGGCCCCAACATCGGCCCCAACGCCGACAAGATGGAGGTGTCGATGAACGGCGGCGTGGGCGCGGTGTCGCTCAAGAAGGGCTGGCTGCGGCACCTCGGCTTCGGCGCCGGCGTCACCGAGGCGCTGGCCCTCGATGACGCGCGCGGGCTGCTCTACGCGAGCGACATGGGGCTGGGCCTGGTGCGGGTGCTGGACCTGAAGAAGCTGGCCGGCCCCGAGGCCGGCGTGAAGACAGCGTTGGTGCAGACGCTCCCGCTGCGGCCGCCGGCCGGCTTCCCGCTGGTGCGCCCGAAGGAGGACTTCGACGTCAAGGGCCGCGCCGGGGTGTCGCTGCACACCGGGCCGCGGGCGCTCGCGCTCTCCCCCGACCGGAAGACCCTCTACGTGCTGGAGCGCTTCACCGGCACGGTGGCGGCGCTCGACGTGGCGCAGGCAGGCAAGGCGACGTGGAAGGCCCAGTGGAAGCTCGCCGACACGCTCAACCAGCGGCCGCGGCGCCTGGGCCAGGTGCTGTACCACGCCGACCTCGGCCGCACCGCGATGAGCTGCGACGCGTGCCACGTCGAGGGCCACAGCGAAGGCGTGCTCTTCGAGAAGACCATGCCGCTGCGCATCTACCGGAGCACCACCGTGCGCGGCAGCCGCGAGACGCCGCCCTTCTTCACCCCGGCGTCCACCTTCTCCATGGGCGAGACCTCGAAGGTGGTGGGCGGTCGCAACCGGTACCACAACCCCGACCCATCACCGGCGGAGATCGAGGCGCTGACGTTGTACGCCTCGCTCATCCCCACCCTGCCCTAC
>CALNBU010000789.1 GCA_937875615.1 uncultured Archangium sp. | reverse complement strand
GCGGCGTGGAACGAGAGCGTCACGTCGAGGCGCTCGCCGCCGCGCACCCTGCTCACCGCGTGACGCGTGGTGACGGCCTGAACGCCCTGCTTCCCCTGAATGGGTCGCCTCGCGGTGGCGAAGAGCGCGCCGTCGCCCAGCCCCAGCGGCACCACCATCGGTCGGGACTGCATGCGCGGACGTTGCTCGGTCATCACGAACTCTCCGCCGGTGAAGGCCGCGCCCGGCGCGGAGAGCAGCCCGACCACCTGCACCGGAAATACCTGCGCGCCCTCCGCGTCCTGCCGCAGCGGACGGTGCGCCTGCGCCGCGAGGCGCTCCACGAAGCACAGCGGGCGGCGCTGCCCCGCCGCGAGGTTCTGTTCCCGAAACGCCGGCCACCGGGGCGGAAACGATGGCGCCAGCCCCAGTCGCTCGTTCCATTCATTCGCCACTGGCGCGAGCCACCGGTAGAGCTCGGCGCGCCAGGCGGCGAGCGGTGCGGGCATGACCTCGTCTCCGAGCGGACACCGCGAGGTCTCCCCTGAGACCAGCGCAGAGAGCTGCTTCACCACCGCTGCGTCGAAGGCCCCGCGCAGCACGACGAAGCCCTCGCGGCTCAGCGCCTCGGCGAGGGAGTCCCAGGGGAGCGCCCCCAGCGGCCTCACCGGCGCACCCCGCCGCGCTGCTCGCGCGCCAGCAGCGCGCGCTTGCGCTCCACGCCCCAGCGATAGCCGGAAAGCGCGCCGTCATTCCTGACAACCCTGTGGCAGGGGATGGCCACCGCGAGGCGATTCCTGGCGCACGCCTGCGCCACCGCGCGGACCGCTGAAGGCGCGCCGATGCGCTCGGCGAGCTCGGTGTAGCTGACGGTCGCCCCCGCAGGAATCTCGCCGAGCGCCCGCCACACCCGCTCCTGAAAGGCTGTGCCGCGCACGTCGAGCGGGAGCTTCAAGCCGAGCGCGGGCGCCTCGATGAAGCCGATGACCTGCGCCACCAGGCGCTCGAACTTCTTGTCGCCGCCGAGCAGCTCCGCCCTGGGAAACTGGTCCTGGAGGTCGCGCACCAGCCGGTCCGGGTCATCGCCGAGGAGGATCGCGCAGATGCCCCGCGCGCTCTGGGCCACCAACACCGCGCCGAGCGAACACTCCCCGACGGCGAAGCGAATCGCCATGCCCGCGCCGCCCGCCCGGTAGTCGCGCGCGCGCATGCCCAGCATCCGGTCAGCGCGCTCGTAGAAGCGACTGCTCGAGCCGAAGCCCGCGCTGTAGAGAGCGCCGGTCACCGAGGCGCGAGGCGCGCCGAGCTCCTCGCGCAGCCGCTTCGCCTGCGCGGCGCGCGCGTAGGCCCCCGGGGTGAGGCCGGTCTCGGCCTTGAACACCTTGTGGAAATGGAACGGGCTCAAGCCCGAGGCGCTCGCCAACGCCTCGAGCGTCACGCGCGTCTCCGAGACCTCGAGGCGCCGGCAGCTCTCGGCGATGAGCGCCGCACGCCGCTCGGCCGCGCTCGACCTGTCCCCGAGATGGCGCCGACTGGGCCGGTAGCCCGCCGCCTCGGCGGCCTCCGCCGACTCGAAGAACTCGACGTTCTCGCGCCTGGGGAGCTTCGCCGAAGAGCTCGGGCGGCCATACACACCGGTGGTGCGGACGCCGTACACGAAGTGCGCATCGGCGCGCGCGTCCCGGTTGCGGACCGCGTCCCAGCGCGCGGCATCTGAGCGAAAGGAGTTCTGACGTGCGTGAGCTTTCATGTTCGTCAAGGTACGCGCGCATTCGAAAGCAAGAACTCCGCTTCTTGCTGCTGAATCCATCGACTCACCCCGGCGCGTCGCCCTCCGGAGATACCACGCCGCTCCGGTGCGATGCGGCGCCCAGGCCCGCCCCAGCTCATCCGGCGCACCGCAGGGTGAGGTTGAAGCGCAGCGGCCCGGTGTCCGGGTGCGTCGCCGACTTCAGCGGCGCGACCCCGTGAAAGCGCAGCCGGTCGGCGCCGCCCCACACCGCCACGTCGCCATGGTGAAGCGCCACGCGCCTCACCCGGTCACCGCGGGCCAGGCCTCCAAAGAGGAACATCGCCGGCACGCCGAGTGAGACCGAGACGATGGGCGCGTCGAACGAGCGCTCGTTTCTGTCTTGATGCAACGAGAGCCTCGCGCCGACCTCATACCGATTCACGAGGCACGCGTCTGGCGTGAAGCCGGGGAAGCCCGCCGCCGCCGCCGCCGCGCGCCCAAGTGCCAGGAAACACCCGGGCATGGAGGGCCACGGCTGCGCGGTGAGCGGGTCGACCTCGCGGTAGCGATAGCCGCGGCCATCGGAGGTCCAGCCGAGGCGCCCGCAGTTGGTGAGCGCG
>CALNBU010000788.1 GCA_937875615.1 uncultured Archangium sp. | reverse complement strand
GATGATCCGCGGCTCAACAAGACCCTGGAGCGGCTCTGGGACCGCGCCGAGGAACAGGAATAGGACACGTGGCGCTCGGCGAGAGCAAACCGCAGATTCTCGACAAGTACGGGCCCTACGTGCGTTCGCTCGCCGCGCAGGTGCGCAAGCAGTTCAGCTCGCAGTTCGAGCTCGACGAGCTGATCGCGTGGGGCCAGGTGGGCCTCCTCGAGGCTGCGGAGCGTTTCGACGCGAAGGTTGGAGCCAACTTCCTCACCTTCGCCCACTACCGCATCAAGGGGGCCATCTACGACGGGCTCCGCAAGATGGGGGTGCTGAAGGGTGGCGGCGCCGCGTCGGAGCGCGCCAACACCTACCTCACCAACCTGAGCGATCGACACACGGGCGGCCGCGAGCTGGCCGACGAGGTCCGGGACATCAGCGACGCCGTCACCAGTCTGGCGATGGTGTTCGCCACGTCGCTCGAAGGTTCAGATACTTTACAGTTCGGCGATGAGCAGCTCCCTGCCGACGAGCGCATCGAGCTGGAGCAGATGCGGCGCCGGGTGCGGGCCGCGATCGAGCAGCTCCCGGAAAAAGAACGAAAACTTCTGCAGGGTTACTATTTCGAAAACAAGACCCTGGAGGAAGCTGGGGCGGAGATCGGCCAGTCGAAGAGCTGGGCGAGCCGCCTGCATGCACGGGCAGTGGAGACCTTGAAGAAACTCCTCGAAGAAGAGGACGATAACCTCAACGAACAGAACCGGAGGAATCACCATGGCAGGTCCCCTGGCAGGAATTTCGGCGGCCCAGGTCGCCCAGCAGAAGTTGCCCGAGCAGGCTCAGCAGGCCAACAAGCAGGGGCCGAGCAAGTTCGACCAATCGATGAAAGGCGGTGACGTCGCCAAGGCCGGTCAGGTCCAGCACGTCGCCCACGCGCAGAATGTCCAGCAGGTCGACGCCTCGCGGCGCATCGACCAGATGGCGCGCACCGACAAGGCCGAGCTCAACAAGTTCGACAAGCACAAGCAGTCGGTGACGGGCAAGGGCATGGACCCTGTCGCCCAGAAGAGCGAGGTCAACAAGTCCGGCTCCATGGCGATGTCGATCATGAACAGCATGGAGAAGGGCCAGATGAACCTCGACGCGCTGATCAACGGCGGGTTGAGCGGCAAGCAGATGTCGAACACCGACCTGCTCCAGATGCAGGCCGGCATGTACAAGTACACGCAGGAGCTCGATCTCTGCTCGAAGGTCGTGGAGAAGGCGACCACCGGTCTCAAGGACACGCTCAAGACCAACGTTTGAGGTCTCCAGCTTCGTCGTGATTCAGAAAGCGGCTCCCCGGGTGAAAGCTTGGGAGCCGCTTTTCATTTTCTTTAGTAGGGTCCACTCACCTCATGAGCCGCCTCACGACTCTCCTGTGCGTCGCGTTCCTCGGCGCAGGTTGTTCGGTCAACCTGCAGCACGATCTCACCGAAGACGACGCCAATGACATCTACGTGCTGCTGCAGAACAACGGCGTCGACGCCACCAAGCACAAGGAGGGCGAAGGAAAGGACGCCAGGTACATCATCTCGGTACCCAAGCCGGACGTGGCGCACTCCGCGCAGCTGCTCCGCGACGCGTCGCTGCCGCGGCCCAAGTCCGACGGCCTGGCGATCTTCAAGATGACCAAGGGGATGATCCCCACCCAGACCGAAGAGCGGGCGATGTTCATCGAGGCCCTGGGCGGAGAGGTGAACAACGCCCTCAACCGCATCCCCGGCGTGCTCGAAGCCAAGACCATCGTGATGATCCCCGAGGTCAACGACCTGACGCAGCCCGACAAGAAGCCGATGCCCGCCGCGTCGGTGTTGATCATGTGGCGGCCGTTCAAGGACGACGAAGACGCCGCCGCTCCGGTGCCGCCGGTGTCCATCGACGACATCCAGGCCTTCGTGGCCAACACCGTCCCCGAGCTCAAGAAGGAGAACGTGAAGGTGCTCCTGACCCGGGCCACCAAGTCGGCGAGGGGCGGCGATGATCGTCTGCAGCGTTTCATGGGCATGGAGGTGGCCAAGACCAGCGCCGGTACGCTCAAGGCGATGATCGGCATCTTCGGCCTGCTCTTCATCCTCATGTCGGCGGGGCTGGTGTTCCTGGTGCTGCGGAAACCGACGCCGGCACGGCCGGTGCGGACCCGCAACACCAACGGGCCAGCGGCGGAAGGGTGACGTCCTCGAGGCGGTGACCTGAATGGAGCAGTTCTTCACGTCGCTCTCGAAGCGACAGACGATGCTCTTGCTCACGTCGTTGGCGTTCGGCGGCTCGGAGGCCGTGGAGGCCTACGAGTACCTGGAGCGGGCGGAAGAGGAGCTCCTCCGGCATCGTGCCGAGGGGCTGAGCCAGATTCCGCGCGAGAAGCGGGTGCCGCTCCTGGTCCAGGAGATCAAGCGGCTGGTGACCCAGCGCCGCCGGCAGCTCGCCAGCGCGGAGCCGAAGCGCCTCGCGAAGCTGCTGAAGGATGAGCGGCCGACGCTCATCGAGGTGGTGCTCAACGCCGTCCCCGCGGAGCTGGGGACCGCGGTCCGTGGCGAGCTGGGCAACGTGAAGTCCGTGCGCCTGGCGCGGGACATCAAGCCCGAGGTGCTCTCCATCATCCGCTGGAAGCTGGAGGTCGGGCTGCGGGCGGGCGTGCAGGTGGGCAGCTTCCGCTTCACCGACGTGATGACGCTGCAGCAGCGGGAGTTGCTGGCGGTGGCCGATCGCATGGGGGCGCGGGTGCTGGCGACGGCGGTGGCCGGTCTGGGCGACGGCGCGCAGGAGTTCCTCTCGGCGCTGCCCCCTGACCAGCGGGTGTTGGCGGCGCGCGCGGCAGAGGCCGGTGCTTCGCGGCGGCTGACCGAGAAGGACTCCAGGCTGGTCCTGGAGATGCACGGCGCGCTCGAGAACCCTTCGCTGGGCCTGCGCAGCGCCGGAACGCAGCGCATCGTTCGCGCGGCCTACGCACAGTCTCCCGACTTCGCGAAGAACCTGGCGGGGAGACACCAGGGAGATCTCGGCAAGCTGCTCGCGCGCTGGCTGAGGGAAGAGAAGGGGAAGCCCATCAAGGGTGACGGCGGGCGCATGGACATCGTCGAGCAACTGGAGCGCCTCGCGCAGAAGGGCGTCATCGATCGACCGATGCGGCTCCCGCCTCCCGTGCCGGTGGCCGCCCCCGCGCCGAAGGCGGCCGTCGCGGCGCCGCGCCCCTCGGTGGCCTTGCCCAGACCCTCGACGGTGCTCCCCCCGCGGCGCATGTCATCGGGGCTGGTGGCGCCTCCGGTGCGCCGGCCCACCGGGGCCCAGGCTCCGGTGAAGGTGCAGGGCGCGACCCGCGCGTCGAAGGTCCTGGCCAGGCCGCCCCTGGAGGCGGCGCCCTCACGCCGGTCTGCGCCGGACGACTCCGTCCCCACCGACTCGCAGGTGCGCCAGCGGGTGTTGCGCGACGGCAAGCCGCTGCCGCGCAGCGACACCCATCCTCCGCGGCGCAGCACCTCGCCGGTCCAGCCGATTCCGCGGCGCCGGCAGCCGGGGGAGGCTGCGGGCGAGCCAGCACCTCGCAGGAGCGCGCCGCTGGTGAAGGGGCCCCGGCGTCGGGGACCGACCTAGCAATCCGTCACGGGCGGACGTCTGGCGGGGCGCCTTTTCGGGCAGGCATGCTAGGCTGGAACCACGATGGATGAAGGGCCGCGCGATGAAAGAAGATCTGGAACGTCTCGAGTCCTGAGCCGGGTGGTGAAGGGCGGAGGCGGCGAAAGCTTGAGCGATGCCGCGGCGTTGAACGAGAAGCCGGCCGCGCCGCCGCCCCGGCGCGTGTTGAACGCCGAGGAGTTCGAGGCGCGCAGCACCGCCAAGGACATCATCGCCCGGGCGCACGAGGAAGCCGAGCGGATCAAGGTCGAGGCGCTGCGCTTCAAGGAAGAGGTCTTCGCGCGCGCGCGCGAAGAGGCGAAGGCCGACGTCCAGGCTCGCGCCGCGGAGGAGCTGGCGCGCGCCAAGATGCAGGCAGGTCAGGTGCTCGCGGACAGTGAGCGGGACCTGCTGGCGTTGGCGCTGGAGATCGCCCGGAAGATCATCGGCCGGGATCTCGAGCGGGATCCGGACCTGGTGATGGAGATCATCGCGGGCTGTACCGAGGCGGCGCGCGCCTCCAAGGCCATGGTGCTCCGGGTGAATCCCGAGGACGGAAAGCTGCTCCGCGAGAAGAAGCCCAAGTTGATGGAGCTCATCGGGCGCAGCGTCGACCTCTCCATCCGCGACGACACGGAGATCGAGCGCGGCGGCTGCGTGATCCAGACGGAGTACGGCGTCATCGACGGGCAGATCCGCACCCAGTTCGAGATGCTCCGGAACGTGCTGCAGCCCACCGAGGCGCGGAAGGAAGTGAAGTAGTGGGCGCCCCCCTCGACCTGAAGAAGTACGCGGAGCTCATCAAGGGCAGCCAGACGGTGCGGGTGCGCGGGCGGGTGGTGGAGTTGACCGGGCTCGTCATCAAGGCCTCGGTGCCCAACGTGCGCATCGGCGAGGTGTGTCTCATCCGCCGTGGTCGCGAGGAGGTCCGCTCCGAGGTGGTGGGGTTCCAGGGCGACACCGTCATGCTCATGCCCCTGGGCGAGCTGTCCGGCATCGGCCCCGACTCGGAGGTCATCCCCACCGGACGGCCGCTCACCATCTGGGCCGGCGACGGGCTGCTGGGCCGGGTGCTGAACGGGCTGGGCGAGCCCATCGACGGCAAGCCGTTGCCCACCGAGTCGCTCATCCCGTGGGCGGTGGACCGGGACTGCCCCGACCCGTTCAAGCGTCAGCGCATCGTGCGCCCGCTCTCGCTGGGGGTCCGTTGCATCGACGGGCTGCTGACGGTGGGCGAAGGGCAGCGCATCGGCCTCTTCGCCGGCTCCGGCGTCGGAAAATCGACGCTGATGGGGCAGATCGCCCGGCAGACCGCGGCGGAGCTGTCGGTCATCGCGCTCATCGGTGAGCGTGGCCGCGAGGTGTTGGAGTTCATCGAGGACGCGCTGGGCGAAGAAGGCATGAAGCGCTCGGTGGTGGTGTGCGCCACGTCCGACCAGCCGTCGTTGGTCCGTCTCCGCGCCGGCTACGTCGCCACCGCCATCGCCGAGTACTTCCGCGAGCGCGGCGGCAACGTGTTGTTCATGCTCGACACGGTGACCCGCCTGGCCCGCGCGCAGCGCGAGATCGGGTTGGCCATCGGAGAGCCTCCGGCGCGGCAGGGCTACCCTCCGTCGGTGTTCTCGATGCTGCCGCGCATGCTGGAGCGCACGGGCAACTCGGACAAGGGCAAGTGCACCGCCATCTACACCTGCCTGGTGGCCGGCGGCGACATGGAGGAGCCCATCGCCGACGAGGTGCGCGGTATTCTCGACGGTCACTTCATCCTCAACCGCGCCCTGGGTGAGCGGAACCAGTGGCCGGCGATGGACGTGCTGGCCTCGCTCTCACGTGTGATGAGCGGCATCGTCGCGCCGGAGCACAAGAGGGCGGCGGGCAAGCTGCGCGAGACCCTGGCCACCTACGAGAAGCAGCGGGATCTCATCTTGCTGGGCGCCTACCAGTACGGAACGGATCCGCGCACCGACTACGCCATCGACAAGTACGACACCATCATCAACTTCCTCAAGCAGGACACCTTCGAGAGCAGCCCGTTCGAGGAAACCGTCCAGCGGTTGGTCGACATGTTCGCCGACGCGGAAGGGTGATGACGGTGTAGGCTGGGGCGCCAGGTCATGCCTCCCTACCGACTGCAGACGCTGCTCGACATCCGCACCCGCGCCGAAGACGAGGCCAAGGAGGCCTTCTCGGTGGCGGTGAAGGCGGTCGAGGCCGAGAAGCGCACGCTGGCGGAGATGCAGCACACGCTGGAGCGCATGAAGACCGAGCGCAAGGCGAAGGTGCAGGCGTTTCTGGTGGAGGTGACCGCGAAGGGCGGTGGCATCAGCGGCTTCCAGCAGATGGGCCGCTTCGAGGCGCGCCTCAAGGACGAAGAGGCGCAGCAGGCCCTCGACATCGAGCGCCAGAAGGAGGCCGTCGCGCAGGCCGAGCAATTGCTCGAGCAGCGGCGGGTGGAGATGGCGGAGGCGGCGAAGGAGAAGAAGGCCATCGAGAAGAACAAGGAGACCTTCCTGAAGCAGGCGCGCGCCGAGCGCATGGCTCGCGAAGAGTTGAACCAGGAGGAGATTGGCAACGCGCTGCATCTCCAACGGACCCGACTGGAGAAGAAGCAATGAGCCGAGTCGAAGATCGCTCCGAAGAGCGCGCCGCCGCCCGCGCCGCCGAGGCCCGCCGTCAGGACGAAGCGCAGCGCACCAAGAAGGCCGCCGAGAACAACGTCTTCTCGAAGCTGGTGGCGAGCGAGAAGAAGGAAGCGCAGGCCCAGAAGGAGACCAGCCTCGCGAAGTCGGCCATCGCGCGGTTGCTGGAGGCTGCGGAGTCGGAGGCGCAGGGAGAGCTCCAGCAGGGGCATGAGCAGACGGCGCAAGCGAAGCAGCACGGCGCGGCGAGTCAGTCGCGGCTCGCGGGCCAGGGAAAGGACCAGCGCGCGACCGCGGACGGGCGGACGGCCGGCCAGAATCAGGCCAACGCGAAGGCGTCGGGCGACGCCAGCAGTCAGCAGGCCGCCAACAGCCATGCCTCGGATCGCTCCGAAGGGGCGCGCGCCTCGGCGGGTCGTCGGGCCGAGTCGGCGGATGGCAACGAGCGGTTGGAGAAGCAGGGCGAGAAGGCGACGGCCGGCGGCGGGGCGAGAGCGGAGAAGGGCGACCTCAAGGCCGACGCCGACAAGGGCGGAGGTGGCCAGCAGCAGCAGGGGAACAACTCCTCGCAGGCGGCGCCGAGCTTCCGCTTCAACCCGGCGCTGATGGCGCCCATGTCGGTCGCGAAGCAAAAGGAGGCCAGCGGCTCCGAGCGACTGCGCAAGGTGGCGCAGGAGCTGGCCCAGAAGATCGTCGACCGGGTGCGCGTGGGCACCAACGCCGCCGGCAAGATGGAGTTTCAGGTCGATCTCAAGAACGACGTGCTCGCGGGCCTGTCGCTCAAGATCTCCGCGCACAACGGGAAGATCAAAGCGGTCTTCCAGGGGTCCGACAAAGACGTGCTGAAGATGATCGAAGAGCAGAGCGAGTCGCTGCGTCAGGCGCTCGGCTCGCGTGGGCTGACCTTGGAAGACCTGAAGATCGAGGCGCGCTGAGGTGAGTTCCCGCTCCGAGCACACCATGCTCATCAGGGCGCCCACGTCGCGTCCCGAAGAACCTCGCCCCGAGCCGCCGGCGGAACCTGAGGCGGAGATCCGCGAGGAGCCCACCGCTTCAGGTCGCAGCTGGCGCAAGTGGGTGCCCACCAGCCTGGAGCACGTCAGCAAGCGCGACGCGAAGCTCTCGCGCAACCTGGAGTGGCTGCTGCCGGCGGTGAGGCCTTCCGGTGAGGTCGCCGGCACGGTGAGCGCGCGGCTGCAGGAGATGCTCGAGACCGAGGTCTCGCTGCAGACCGAGTTCGTGCACGTGGTCCCGGCTTCGCCGACGCTGTTGGCGGTGCTGGTGCCGCAGCCCAACAAGACGCGCGCGCTGCTGGAGGTGGAGCTGGGTCTGGCCCACCACGCCATCGACCTGCTCCTCGGGGGCACCGGCGACGCCGTCGGCCAACGCCCGCTCACGGACATCGAAGAGGGCGTGATGAGCTACCTGCTCATCGAGCTCCTCAAGCAGCTCGCTCCGTCGCTCGACGCGGCCGTCCCCCGGCTGCGCATCGAGGGCATGGTGAGTCACTTCGCCGAGGCGCGCGGGTTGAT
>CALNBU010000787.1 GCA_937875615.1 uncultured Archangium sp. | reverse complement strand
GATGAGCTCCACCTGCCCCAGCCACGCGCCCGGCGTGGTGGGCGTGAAGTGCGCGCGCACCAGCGTGGACCCGGGTTGAAGTCGCCCCGGCTCGTCGAACCCGAAGGGCCCCGCCGCCACCGTGGCCGTCACCTCCAGCGACGCCCGCCCCACGTTGAGGAGCTCCAGCGTGGCCACGCGCGGACGCCCGTCGGCGTAGAGCACCCCGAAGTCCACCTCCTGCTGCAGGAGCCGCAGGCTGCCCACCACCGGCACCAGCGACTCCGGCCGGCAGGCCGTCAGCACCAGGAGGAAAAAGCAGAAGGGCCGCATGCAACGGCGGGCCGTTTGCGACCGCTGTGCCAGTCACAACATATTGTATTTACTTACCTAATTCAGACCAGAGGCCACGGTTTTCCGCGAGGCTGCTCAGTCTTCGCGGTGGTCGTGGCCAGCGCCGCCGAAGGTGCCGGGCCAGGGCGCCACCGGCACCTGCAGCGTCGGGGTGTCGTAAGTGGAGAAGGCGCCGTTGGACAGCGCCAGCGGCGGGTCGCACTTCACGCAGCCGGGCACGCCGCTGTACTCGACGGCGCTGTTGAGCAGCGTCATCGAGCCGTTGGCCACCTCGAAGAGCTGCGGCTCGGTGCGGGTGGTGGGCACCTCCACCGGGCACGAGAAGGCCTCGGAGCCGTCCTCCACGTCGACGGCGTGCAGGAGGTAGGTGGGCTGGCCGAAGGGAGACTCCACCACCCAGGTGAGGGCCACGGTGCGCGCCCCCTTGGTGGTCTGCCAGCGGGCGAGGCGCAGCTGGTCCGACCAGAAGACGCGATTCTCGGGGAGCGTGATGTGCCAGCGCTGCTGGGCGCCGCCGGCCTCGTAGGCGGTCCAGCCGCTGGCGCCGGTCTCCGGGGCGGGAATCAGCCGGGAGGCCGACACCACCGAGCGACCGAGCAACCCGGAGACGCTGAAGACGGGGACGCCGCTGGTGGCGTCCACCACCTCCGAGGCGTACTCCGCGTAGAGCAGGCCCCGGGCCACCGCCAACTCGCCGCCGCGCATGCCGTAGTTGGGGCGCTTCCAGCGGAAGACGCCGTCGCGCGACCAGCTCATGATGAGGGTGGTGTCGGCGGGCACCAGCGGCGCGTTGGTGGACTGCGTGGGCGAGAAGGCGATGAAGAGGTTGCCCTGGAGGTCCGACGCCGCGCCGTAGGGGTGCGGGTGGTTGCAGACGTCCAGCAGGGGGTCCTGCACCCGCTGCGCGCGCACCAGCTCGCCGTTGGCGTCCAGCACGGCGATGTAATACCGGCGGCACTGCGTCTGGTTGGAGGTCCCGGGGGGAAAGGCCTCGTAGATGGCCGCCAGGCGGTCGGGGCCCTGCACCACCAGCCGCGCCAGGAACATGTTGGACGTCTCCGCCACCAGCTCGGGCGCCGAGACCCGGATGCCGAAGGTCCACACCGTGGAGCCATCGGAGAGGTCGATGGCCGAAATCTGCCCGCTGGGGATGTCGGGGTAGTCGGCGCAGACGTAGCGCGTCCCCCAGAGGATGCAGCGCCGCGAGGCCCCCTGCTGCGCCCGCACCGGCGCGGTGTTGGCGCGGAGGATGGGCACCGGGTACCACAGCCCGGTCAACGTCGCGGCGCCGGAGGGCTCCAGCACGAAGTCGTGGTAGCCCAGCAGCGTCCCCCCGTCTTCCGTCAGGTCCTGGTTGCTGTCGAAGGTCCACCGGGGCTGCAGCGGCTGGGGTGGCCGGGCGCGCACGCACTGGTCATCGACGCAGCGGCCCTCCGAGGCGCAGGGCGAGGCCTCGGCGCAGATGTAGCCGTCGGGCGGGTCCCTGGTGACGCAGTCGCCCTCGATGCACACCTTCACGCTGGTGCAGGAGTTCGACTCGCCGGTGCTGCCGCAGCTCACGCCATCTTCGCGAGGCGTCAGGCCGCAGCCGCTCTCCGGGTCGCACACCCCGGCCAGGCAGGCGCCGTCGCCCGGACAGGGCGGCGCGGGGAGAAACTCGCAGCCGGTGAGCGGGTAGCAGACGTCGACGGTGCAGGCGTTGTCGTCCTGGCAGGTGACGGCGTCGCCCACGCAGCGGCCCTGGGCGCAGCGGTTGTTCACCACGCAGAGGTTGCCGTCGCTGGCGCAGGGCGTGTCTTCCGGCTTCGGGCTCTCCACGCAGGTCCGGCGGACGAAGTCGAAGCGCGCCTCCATGCACTCGTTGGAAGGAGGGCAGACCGGCACCTCCAGCACGGTGGCGCGGAGGCTGACGCCCACCGCCACCTCCGATTCCTCCGGGAGGCCCCGCAGGCGCCCGGAGAAGGTGCCCAGAGCCGTGGGGGTGAAGCGCACGGTGACCTTGGTGGTGCCGGGCTGAATCACCTCAGGAAGGGCGTCGAAGACGAAGTGGGCCTCCGGGAGGCTCCAGCGCACGGGGAGCGTCCCCCGGCCATCGTTGATGAGGTCCACCTGCGCCGTCCGCTCCACCTGGTCGGGGAAGAGGGGCCCGAAGATGACCTCCTGAGGGACGATGCGCAGCGAAGCGGTGACGGGCTTGAGGCCCTCGGGCTTGCACTGGCAGCCCGCCACCATCATCACCACCATCAGGGAGCCGGCCGTGCGCACGTTCGGTCGACGCTACTGCGTGTCGCGTGCCACTTCGACTCCTGTTGAAGATGTCTTTAGATCAAGCAGTGGTAGTCGTAGTGGGAAGAAAATGTGGAGTACTCGAATTCCTCATTTAAAACGGCAACTTAGGGGAACCATGGCTGTGTAGAACCGGCCGGGTTTTCCACCGTATCCCACATGGAGACCGCGACGGTCCGGGTTCTCCACCGGAGCGCCAGTTTTTCGTCAGTGTGTGGCACAGGCTTCACACAGGGTTTCCTGAGGTTACAGTGCGCTGCCGCGTGAGTCAGCGCTTCGGGAAATATGACGTGTTGGCCCACCTCCAGCGGGGCGGGATGGCGGAGCTGATGCTCGGCGCCACCGCTGGCATGGGCGGCTTCCGCAAGTACGTGGTCATCAAGCGCATCCTCCCCGAGGCCTCCAGCGACGAGAACTTCGTGCGCATGTTCCTCGACGAGGCGCGCGTCACCGCCGCCTTCTCGCACCCCAACATCTGCCAGACCTACGACCTGGGCGACGACGGTGAAGGCGGGCTGTACGTGGCCCTGGAGTTCATCGCCGGCCAGGACCTGAACCAGGTGGTGACGGCCTGCGCCACCCAACAGGCGGTGCTGCCGCTGGGCTTCTCGGTGTCGGTGGTGCACGACTGCGCGCTGGCGCTGCATTACGCGCACACCTTCAAGCTTCCCAACGGGGAAGACTCGCCGGTCATCCACCGCGACGTGGCGCAGAAGAACATCATGGTGACCTACGACGGGCAGGTGAAGCTGCTCGACTTCGGCATCGCCAAGGCCCGCGGCGCGCTGGCGCACACCCGCGCTGGCACGGTGAAGGGCACCGCCGGCTACATGTCTCCGGAGCAGGTGCGCGGAGAGGTCATCGACGGGCGCAGCGACGTCTTCGCGCTGGGCGTGGTGCTGTGGGAGATGTCGACGGGCCAGCGCCTCTTCTCGGCCGAGACGGAGCTGGCCGAGCTGCGGATGATTCTCTCCGAGCCCATTCGCCCGCCCGACGAGGTCGAGCCCTCGGTGCCCCCGGAGCTCTCCGCGGTGGTGATGAAGGCGCTGGAGCGGGACCTGAGCCAGCGCTACCGCAGCGCGCGCGAGCTGGCCCGGGCGCTCACCACCGACTGCGCGCGGCTGATGTTCGATGCGGAGGAGCGCGCGGACTTCATGGGCCAGCGCTTCGAGGCGAAGATTGCCTCCACGCGGCGGCTGTTCGACGTGGCCGCCAGCAGCGATGCGGGCGAGCTGAAGGACGCGGTGAAGGCCTTCCAGAACATCCGCGACACCGACGAAGGCGCGGCGCCGCCGGCTGCGCAGGCGCCGAAGCGGGCCCGCGCGGTGGGCGCCACGGTGTCGGACCCGCGCATGCGCGCGCTGAGCAACGTGAAGCTCAAGCCGGTGCGCTCGAAGGTCTCGCACAAGAAGCTGGAGAAGGTCGTAGACCCGGGCGTCACCGAGGCCGTGGCCGCGGCGCTGGCCGCCGAGCTGCCCGAGGAGGTCCCCAGGAAGCCGATGTGGCCCATGGTGGCGCTGGCCGCCGTCGCCGCCCTGGGGGTGGGCGCCCTCGTCTGGTACGGCGTGCAGCACGGCGCCGGCGAAGCGCCGATGCACGACCTCGCCACCATCAACGAGGTGAAGCCGCTGGCGCCCCCGAAGCCCCTCTCCGACCTCGAGGAAGAAGAAGAGGAAGTGCCCGAGGCGCCGCCCATCGTCCAGCCGCCGCCGCGCGCGAAGGGCGAAGTGTCGCTGGCGCTCATCCCCGAGGCCACCGTGAGCAAGGGCGGGCAGAAGCTGGCGTCGGGCAGCTTCGTCACCTTCACCCTTCCGGTGGGCACCCACCTGGTGACGGTGACCGGCACCGACGGCGTGCGGCGGAACCTCTCGCTCAAGGTGACTGCGGGGAAGAACAAGGCCCAGCGCTTCAAGGTCGAGGACCTCCCCACCGAGTAGCGGCTTTCGTAGTAGACGACGCGCGATGAGCCGCGTGGCAGTCATCATGGGCAGCAGCAGCGACTGGGAGACGCTCCAGCACGCCGCGGCGACGCTCAAGGAGTTCAAGGTGCCGCACGAGGTGCAGGTGGTGTCGGCGCACCGCACCCCGGAGCTGATGTTCGACTTCGCCAGGTCCGCCGCCGACGAGGGCTTCTCGGCCATCATCGCCGGCGGTCTGTACGGCATCGAGAACGAACTGCCCCTGC
>CALNBU010000786.1 GCA_937875615.1 uncultured Archangium sp. | reverse complement strand
TGTTACGGCAGCTAAAGAAGTGCTGGCCCAGATGTTTGCCAGCGGCGAATCCGCCGACAGCATTCTTAGCCGCAGCAACTTCAGCCAGCTGTGCCCGGCGGAGCAGCGGCGCTTCCACTTCCTGCTCGATGGAGGCATCCGCGACATCTTCAACCTGGGCCTGATGGCGCGGGAGCTGTTCTCCGCGGTGAGCGCGGTGCGCGAGACCGGAGCGTACCGGGACTTCGTGGAGATTCCGGGCATGAAGGATCGCAACACCGGCCGCTTCAACCCGTGGAACCGCGCGTGGAGCCGGCTGCCGAAGGACCTCTTCACGCTCTACGGCAAGGAGGCGCGCAGCGAGGAGGAGGTGCGCAACGGCGAGGGAGACCACGTGGGCACGGTGGAGCAGGTCGCCAACCGCTTCCAGCTCGTCTTCAACTGGGTGGGGAGCCTCTGGCCCTCGGCGCCGAAGCCCCACGCGGCCTTCGGCAGCTCGCCCGGGCAGACCCGGCTGGAGAGCTACGACAGCGAGGTGTTGGGCGCGAAGTGGGAATACACGGTGGCGCTCCCGCCCGGGTACGACGATCCGCAGAACGCCGACGCGCGCTACCCCGTGGCGTACCTGCTGCACGGCTACGGCATGTTGCCCAACGACTTCTCGGCGGTCTCGCTCATCTCTGACGCCTACGTCACCGGCGAACTCCAGCTCCGCCCGGTCATCTACGTCTTCCCCAACGGTCGCTGCTGCTTCGTCAACGACGAGACGGGCGAGCGCGACTGTCGCAACGTCGACGAGCTGGG
This sequence comes from uncultured Archangium sp., assembly GCA_937875615.1. Lineage (GTDB taxonomy): Bacteria > Myxococcota > Myxococcia > Myxococcales > Myxococcaceae > Archangium_A. Next base: position 9,124 of record CALNBU010000786.1, on the reverse strand, counting down.
GGGAGAGATCTCCCAGCGGCCGGGCTTCGCCAGGGAGTGCCGGCGCGGGACCTTCTTCGTGAACCGGGTGGGCTTCTCGAACGGCGACGTCACCCGCTACGGCGACGCGATGTTCGAGCTCATGGGCCACATCGACTCGAAGTACCGCACCCTGGAGACGGCCGAAGTGGAGACCCGGTGAGCCAAGGCGTGCTGCGCGTCGAGCTCAAGCGCGCCGATGCGCTGGAGTTGCTCGCGCAGGACGAGGTGCTGCGCGTCGCGCCGGTGGGGCGGGCGCTGCTCTCCAGCCCGGAGCTGCTCCAGCGCGGCGTGCTGCGCAGACATCTCCCGGGCGGGGTGTTGTGGCAGCCCGGTGACGAGGGCCAGTCGCTGCTGGTGGTGCTCAGCGGCCTGGTGCGGCTGTACGGCCGGCGCGACGCCGACCTGACGGAGGTGGACGTCGCGGGGAAGGGCGACGTGCTGGGCGAGAACGAGGTGTTGTCCGGGCAACTCCGGCGCAGCTGCGCGGCGGTGACCCCCGAGGGCGCCGAGGTGCTGGAGCTCCCCCGGGAGGCGCTGCTGGTGCACGGCGCGGTGAGGCCGGTGCTGGCGCAGGTGCTGGAGCCGATTCAGGCGGCCCGCGCGCGGCGGCTCGACGAGCTCAGTGACTTCATGAACCGTTGGTGAGGAGCGCACATGCACGACGACGATGACGACGACCGCCCTTCGAAGGGCGAGAAGAAGAAGAAGCTCATGGAGTTCGACTGCCCGGGCTGCAACGCCAACAACCCGTGGCCCGATGGCTTCTCGGACCGCGACGAGGTCATCTGCCATTACTGCGGCACCACGCTGGAGGCGCGCGTGTCAGACGAAGGTCGGCTCAAGCTCCGGGAGATGTGACGCGCTCGCCGAAGAGCGCCGTGCCCACCCGGACCAGGGTGGCGCCTTCTTCCACGGCCACCTCGAAGTCGCCGGTGGTGCCCATCGACAGCTCGGGCAGCTTCTGGGCGCGCGCCAACGCGGCCAGCGCCCGGAAGTGGGCCCGCGAGTCCTCTGGCTCGTCGGTGAAGGGGGGCATGGTGGTGAGGCCGACCAGCTCCAGACCGGGCAGCGCGCGCAGCGCCGAGCACAGCGCGGGCAGGGCGTCGGGCGTCACCCCGGCCTTGGCGGCCTCGCCGGCCACGTTCACCTCGATGAGGCAGCGCAGCGGCGCCCCCTGTCGGCGTCGGCTCAGCTCCTGCGCGGTGTCGAGCCGGTCGACGGCGTGGAAGTACGCGGCCGCCTTCGCCACGTACTTCGCGTTCCTGGGCTGCAGCGGCCCGATGGCGTGCCACACCAGCCCGGGGAGCTCGCCCAGCGCGGCGTGCTTGTCTCGCAGCTCCTGCGCGTAGTTCTCGCCGAAGTCGCGCAGCCCCATCGCCCAGGCCTCGCGGATTCGCTCGGGTGGGTGAAGCTTGGAGACGGCCACCAGCCGGACCTCGCTGCGCTGCCGCCCGGACCGGGTACACGCATCGCTGAGTCGTTGTTCGACCTCGCCCGCGCGCGCCCCCAGCAGGTTGGCGTCCACGCCGGCCTGGCGCAGCAGGAGACAGGTCTCTTCGAGCGGGAGCCCCACCACGTTGGTGTGGCTGCCTTCGACCCGGGTGACGAACCGGCCCGCGAGCCCCTGGAGCGCGTAGCCCCCGGCCTTGTCGGCGCCTTCACCGGTGGCCACGTAGGCGTCGACCTCTTCTCCGGTGAGCGCCCGGAAGGACACCCGCGAGGTCACCACCCGCGACGTCACGCCGCGCTCGGAGGCCACCGCCACGCCCGTCATCACCTGATGGGTGCGCCCGGCCAGCCGACGCAGCATGTCGGCCCCCAGCGCGGCGTCGCGGCCCGGCTTGCCCAGCACCACTCCGTCGAGCACCACCGAGGTGTCGGCAGCCAGCGTCACCTCTCCGGGGCGGAAGCCGGCGGCCTTCTCCCGGGCGAGCCGCTCCACGTACACCTCCGCGGCCTCTCCCGGCCGGAGCAATTCGTCGAGCTCCGCTGGCCTGACTTCGAAGGTGCTCCACAACCCGCGGAGCAGCGCGCTGCGCCGCGGTGAGGCCGACGCGAGGACGAGCTTCACGTCAGCTGTCGACCACCTGGTCGAGCGCGGCTTCGTTGGTCACCACCGAGCCGCTCTGCTTGAGCGCCTTGAGGAACGACTCGCGGGCCTCGAACTGCTTGCCCTTGATGGCCTCGACCTTGAGCTCCGCGCGGCGGGTGTCGAACTCCGCGTCGCTGGGCTCGCGCCGCTCGTCGACGAAGGCCACGACGAAGCCATCGGTCGAGTCGAAGACCTGCGTCAGGGGGCCCGGGGCCTTCGCCGCGAAGATGGCCTGCTTGAGCGCCGGCTCCTCGCCCAGCAGCGGCACGGCGTTGTTGGTGGAGGTGAACTCGCCGGTCTGCTTCGCCTCGGGAGCGTTGGACCCGAGCGCCGCGAAGGGGCTGTCGCCGTCGCGCGCCGCGGCCGGGAACAGCTCACCGAGCTGCTTGCCCTGAACGAGCTGCGCGAGCGCCAGCTCGGCCTGCGCCTTCGCCAGGCGGAGCGCCACGACGCGGGTGTAGAGCTGCGTGGCGATCTCACCCTTCACCGCCTCGAGCGGCCGCTGCGAGGGCGCCTGCTTCTCGTCGATGGTGCCGATGAACCAGCCCGCCGGCGTCTCCACCAGCGCGGTGGTCTCACCAGGCTGCACCGCGAAGAGCAGGTCGGCGAAGGCCGAGGGCAACGCGAGGCGCTCCACGAAGCCCAGGGAGCCACCGCTCTCGCGCGTCTCCAGGTCTTCCGAGACGGACTTCGCCAGCTCGGCGAAGTCCTTCTTTTCGTCGACCAGCGCGCGGCGCACGCCCTCGGCGCGGGCCTTGACCTCGGCCTTCTTCGCCGCGTCGGCGCCGGGCGGAACGCGCAGGACGATCTGCCGGGCCTTCACCTTCTCGGGGATGAAGTACGCGAACTTGTTCTTCTCGTAGTGGGCGGCGATGGCGGCCTCGTTGTCCTTCGCCCAGGTGGCCACGTCCACCTGCTTCGGCACGCCGACCTGGTCGTCGAACTGCGCGGCGGTGAAGCGCACGAAGGTCACGTTGGCGACGTCGCCCTCCTTGAGGTAGCGCACCTTCACCTCTTCATCGCTCACCGCCACCGAGCTCTCCACGAGCTGCAGCAGCCGCTGGGCGGCGAGGCTGCGACGGAGCTTGTCCTCGAAGAGCACCTCGGTGGTGCCGAGGTAGTTGCGGACGTAGTTCTGGTAGGCCTCGGGGTCCCAGCGGCCGTCCTTCTGGAAGACAGGCGACTCCCGAAGGAACTGCTTGAGGTCGTCGTCGCTGGCGTGCAGCCCGCGCGCCTCGGCCGCCTGCGCCAACAGCTCCTCGTTGACGAGCTGGTCGAGCACCTGCCTGGAGATGCCGAACTGCTTGAGCAGGTCGGCCGGGATTCCCTGCTGCCGGAACTGGTCGGCGCGCTGGCTGTAGGCGCGGGCGAACTCCTTGACGCCGATGGTCTTGCCGTTGACCGTGGCGGCGGTCTCCGCGTTTTCGAGCCTGCGGTCGCAGCCCTGCGAGCCGGGGCCCCACTGGAGCGCGAACATCACGGCGAGCGCGGCGATGAAGAGCAGCGAACCGTACCTACGGGTGGTGTCTGAAGATTGAGCCATGTTTTTTTGAGCGAAACCTGGAGGGGATAAGGCCTTGACCCCTAGGATCCACACCTCGAACATGCAAGTGGATTGAAACGATGAACCGATGCTGAAGCTCCTTGCCCGCTACCGAGAGCCCCTGTTGGTCGGCGTGCTGCTGGCCTGGCCGCTCATCGGCTATCTCACCCGGGGCCACCGGGGCCGGGAGCCCAACGTCCTCGATCGCGCGGTGCTCTGGTTGTCGACGCCGGTGCAGGCGGGCCTCAAGCGCGGCATCGACGGGGTGGGCGACTCGCTGCGCGGCTACGTGGCCCTGCGCGGCGCGCACGAGGAGGCCGCGGAGTGCAGGTCGGCGCTCTCGGTCTCGCAGGCCGAGCTCAACGCGCTCAAGGAGATGGAGGCCGAGAATCTCCGCCTCAAGGCGATGCTCGACTACACCACCGCCAGCGTCGACCAGGAGATCGTCGCCCGGGTGGTGGGCCTCAACCCCTCGGCGCAGTTCCTGTCCATCCGCATCGATCGCGGGGAAGACCACGGGGTGCGCTCCGGCATGCCGGTGGTGACGCCCGAGGGCGTGGTGGGGCAGGTGGTGCGCGCGGTGGGCAACTCCGCCGACGTGATGCTGCTGACCGACCCGTCTTCGCACGTCGCGGGCGTACTGCAGCGGACCCGGGTGCGCGCCACGCTGTCGGGCACCGGCGGCGGACGCCGGCTGGCGGTCGAGCTGGTGCGCCGCGACCAAGACGTGAAAGAGGGTGACCTGGTGGTCACCGCGGGAACCGACGGCATCTTTCCCCGGGGGGTGCGCCTGGGCACGGTGCGCTCCGCCGAGCGGCCGTCGACCGGCATGTTCCTCAAGGGCACGCTCGACCCGGCGGTGGACCTCTCCCGGGTGGAGGAGGTGCTGGTGATTCCGGTGGGCATGGGGCTGCCCGAGGCCTCGCTGCGCGGGGTGCCGCGATGAGGTTCTTCGGGTTGGCCGCGCTGGCGCTGCTCCTGCTGTCGGTGGAGTCGGTGCTGGTGCAGGTGTTCGGCTTCGAGGTGACCCGCATCGACGTCGGTCTGGCGCTGGTGGTGTTCGCCGCCTTGCGGCTGCGCGTCACCGAGGGGGCGTTGTCGGCCTTCGCCGTGGGCTACCTCCTCGACGTGATCACCGGGAAGCCCACCGGCCTCTACCCGGCGCTCGCGGTGCTGGCCTTCCTCCTGGTGCGCGCCGCGGCGCTGCTGCTCGACGGGCGCGGGCGCGTCGCGTACCTGGCCTTCACCGGCGTCGCGACAGTGGTGCATGCCCTGCTGGCGTTGCTGTTGACCTGGCTGACCTCGCGCGACGGCATCGGCCACGTGGTGTCGCTCTCTGGCGTGCCGCTGCAGGTGGTGCTCACGGTGCTGGCCGGCGCGGTCCTCTGGCCGCTGCTGCGTCGCTTCGAGGTCGCGGAGCGGCCCACCCAGGGAGGCCTGCTGTGAACCTGCTGGGCACCCAGCGCGAGCCGAGGGAGCTGCGCCCCCGCGTCTTCGTGGTGGGCGGGTTCTTCGCGCTCGGTTTGCTGGTGCTGGCGGTCAACCTCTACCGGTTGATGGTGGTGCGCTACGAGGAGTTCCTCGCGCTCTCCGTCGACAACCAGTTCAAGGACGTTCGCGTGCGCGCGCCGCGCGGCCTCATCCGCGACAGCCGCGGTGAGGTGTTGGTCGACGCGCGCCCGTCGCTCGACGTCTTCATCACCCCGGCCTTCTGTCAGCGCTGCGTGGCGGAGGTCATTCCGCGCCTGGGCACGCTGCTCAGCTGGTCCGACGACGTCGTCACCCGGGTGTCCGACCAGATCCGCCTCACGCGCGGCCCGCAGCGCTACCAACAGCAGCTGGTGCAGGTGGACCTCACGCGCGACGAGTTCGACGTGCTCAGCTCGCACCAGTTCCAGCTCCCCGGCGTCGACCTGGAGGCGGTGCCGCACCGGCACTACCGCAGCGGCGACGCGCTGGCGCACGTGCTGGGCTTCATGAACGAGGTCACCGCCGAGGAGCTGGCGAAGCTCAACTCCGGTCGCGAGGAGCGCCCGCCCTACGCCATGGGCGACTACACCGGTCGGCGCGGCGTGGAGCGCAGCTTCGAGTCGTCGCTCCGGGGACAGGACGGCTGGGTCAAGCAGGTGGTGAACGCGCGCGGAGAGGTGATGCGCGACGAGCTGGGGAATGTCCTCAAGCACGACGAGGTGCCGCCGCGGCCGGGTCGGAACCTGGTGCTGTCCATCGACGCGCGACTGCAGTCGGAGGCGGAGCGCGCGTTCCCCGGCACTGCGGGCGCGCTGGTGGCGCTCGACGCCCGCACCGGCTTCGTGCGTGCCATGGTGAGTCGGCCCTCCTACGATCCCAACGAGATGACGGGCCGCGTCTCGCCGCAGCGGCTCGCGCAGCTCAACCGTGATCCGCTGCAGCCGATGGTGTTCCGCGCGGGCGCCCAGCACTACTCTCCCGGCTCGGTCTTCAAGGTGGTGACGCTGCTCGCGGCGCTGCGCACCGGCACCTTCACCGAGGCCTCGGGCGTGTCGTGCGGAGGCGGGTACCAGCTGGGCGCGCGCCGGTGGCGCTGCCACTCCGACCGCGGCCATGGGTTGATGCACGCGCACGAGGCGATGCGCGGGAGCTGCGACGTCTACTTCTACCGGGCGGCCGACCTCATGGGCATCGACGCCATCGCCGAGGCGGGCCGCGAGCTGGGCCTGGGCTCCATCACCAACTTCGGCGTGGCCGCGGAGGTTCCCGGCATCATGCCCAGCACCGAGTACCACAACCGCGCGACCCCCGGCGGCTACCAGAAGGGGATGGCGCTCAACACCTCCATCGGTCAGGGCGACGTCAACGTCACGCCGCTGCAGCTGGCGGTGGCCTACGCGGCCATCGCCAACGGCGGGAAGGTGTACCAACCACAGATGGTGGAGCGGGTGGAGACCGCCGACGGCCAGCTGGTGGAGGCCTTCAGCCCGAAGCTGGTGCGCGATGTCCACATCACGCCGGATCAGCACCGGGTGCTGATCGATTCGCTGGTGGCGGTGGTGCACGAGGCCGGCGGCACCGGCGGGCGCAGCCGGTTGCCGGACGTCACCGTGGCCGGCAAGACGGGCACCGCGCAGGTGGCGCGCCTCGGCGCCGTGCGCCTCAAGACCCACCAGATGGACTACTGGCAGCGGGACCACGCGTGGTTCGCCGCCTTCGCGCCGGCGGAGGCCCCCGAGCTGGTGGTGGTGGTGCTCAACGAGCACGGCGGGCACGGCGGCACCGACGCGGCGCCGGCGGCCAAGGCGGTGCTGGCGAAGTACTTCGAGCTCAAGCGCCTCGATCGCGAGGCCTTCGGGCTCGACTACGTGCCGCCCAGGCCGCCGCCCGCGGTGAGAGCGCCGGTGTTGATGCCCCCCACGCAGGCGCCCGACGATGGCAGCGACAGCTCGCTGGCGCGGGAAGACACCGGGGGTGGCCCGGAGGACGAGTCCCCCGCGCGCCCGTCGCTGACGGGCAAGCCGGGTCCAGAAGACGCGCCGGGGGGCAACTGACGATGCAGCTCTCTGCGCAGCGACGTTTCGAGCGGGTGCCCTGGGGGTTGTTGTTCGCGGTGCTGCTGACCGCGGTGGTGGGCATCTACAACCTCGCCTCGGCGTCTCGGCCGCCGAGCGCCCCGATGTGGGGCAGCCAGCTCCTCTATCTCGGGGTGGGGCTGGCGCTGGTGGCGGGCGTGGGGTTGCTCGACTACCGGCTGCTCCAGCGGCTCACCGTGCCGCTCTACGTGCTGAACATCGTGGCGCTGGTGGCGCTCAAGTTCTTCGGTCACAAGGCCAAGGGCGCGGAGAGCTGGTTCGTGCTGGGCCCCTTCCGCGTGCAGCCGGCGGAGTTCATGAAGATCGGCATGGTGCTGATGCTGGCGAAGTACTTCCACGACGATGACCGGCCCGGCGCGCCGGCGCAGGGCTTCCTCCGCCTGCTCCCCGCCGCGTTCATCGCGTTGTTCCCGACCGTCATCGTGCTCTCTCAGCCCGATCTCGGCACCGCGCTGATGATGCTCTTCACGGCGCTCACCATGGTGCTCTTCAGCAAGCCCACGGCGCCGGTCTGGGTGGGCCTGGGCGTGGCGGCGGCGTTGTCCCTGGGGGTGCTGTGGAACGACTACGTGCGCGAGCAACCCGAGGGAGATCGGCTCACCTTCGTGCGCCACAAGCTCAAGAAGCACCAGGACGGGCGCATCTCCGGCTGGCTCGACCCCACCTCCGACCTGCGGGGCACCAACTACCACGCGATGCAGTCGAAGATCGCGGTCGGCTCCGGCGGCTGGTCGGGCAAGGGCTGGATGCAGGGCACCCAGACCGGGCTGCGCTTCCTCCCCGAGCAGCACACCGACTTCATCTTCAGCGTCTTCGCTGAAGAACAGGGCTTCGGGCGCGCGCTGCTGTTGTTGTTGCTCTACGGCGCGGTGCTGTTGGGGTCGCTGCGGGTCGCGCTGACCGCGCGCGACAAGTTCGGCGCCTACGTGGCCGTCGGCATCAGCGCCATGCTCTTCTGGCAGGTGTTCGAGAACATCGGGATGGTGACCGGGTTGCTGCCCATCACCGGCATCACGCTCCCGCTGCTCAGCTACGGCGGCAGCTCCATGGTGTCGGTGATGCTCGGCATCGGGCTGCTGGTGAACATCTCCATGAGCCGGCAGCTCTTCAGCAGCTGACGCCTTCGGGCCTCGTCGTTCCGGGCGGGGCTGCGTAAGCTACCCCGATGCCTGACGACTCGGAGTTCTTCCGCAAGAAGCCTCAGCAGGCGCGGTCCTGGTCGGTGGTGAACGCCATCATCGAGGCGGCGGACCAGCTGCTGGAGCGCGCGGGTGAGCCGCAGAAGCTCTCGCTCCAGCGCATCGCGGAGCGGGCGGGGGTGGGCATCGGCTCGCTCTACGACTACTTCGCCAACCGCGAAGGGCTGCTCGGCGCCTTCCTGGCGAGGCTGACCGAGAAGAACTTCGAGGCGCTGGAGCGGGAGCTCACGGCGCTGGGGCCGATGCCCTTCGACGACGCGCTCCCGCACCTGGTCGACGCCGTGTTGCGCACCTACCTGGAGCGGCCGGAGCGGACCCGGGCCATCATCCGCACCATCGCGCGCCTGGGCTGGGTGCGGCCGGTGGTGGCCGAGCGCGATCGCTTCGCGGCGCTGCTGGCGGAGCGCCTGTGCGCGGACCACCCGGAGCTCGACGCCGCGCGGGCTCGGCTGGCCTCGGAGGTGCTGTGCGACGCGGTGATGGGCGTGGTGCTGGGCGAGCTGTGGCGAGATCGTGACGACGCTGGCGCCGCGCGGGTGCGCGAGGAGCTGCTGGCGCTCACGCGGCTGCGCCTCTCGGCGTTGGTGCGCTGAGGCCGTGGCGCGCTGTGAGGGTGCCTGCTACAGGCGGCCTCGCCCATGAACAGCGCGCTGGTCATCATCCCCACCTACAACGAGCTGGACAACCTGCGTCCCATCACCGC
>CALNBU010000785.1 GCA_937875615.1 uncultured Archangium sp. | reverse complement strand
CACCGCCCGTCGCGTCACCACCGCCCGTCGCAGTGCCACCGCCCGTCGCGTCACCGCCGCCCGTCGCAGCACCGCCGCCCGTCGCGTCACCGCCGCCACCCGTCGTGGCTCCACCACCCGTCGCGGCTCCACCACCCGTGGTGGGCTCCTCCACTGGCGTGAGCGTGCCACACGAGACCCCCACCAGAAGCGCACAGGCAAACAGGAGCGGAATTCGGCTCGGAACCATTCACGCTCCCTACCACGGCCCTCGCCCGCTTCGGGCAGGGTTGACTCAAATAGAACGACCGTGCCGACCGACGCCTAGACCGGCTGCAGCATCGGCAACTTGAGCGTGAAGGTCGTGCCACGACCGACCTCGCTGGTCACCGAGATGGTGCCACCGTGGTTCTCGATGATGCCCTGCACAATCGACAACCCGAGCCCGGTGCCCTTGCCGTCTGGCTTGGTGGTGAAGAACGGCTCGAAGATGCGCCGCACCGTCTCGGGCTCCATCCCGGAGCCGGTGTCCGTGAAGTCGACCCAGGCGAAGTCGTGCTCGTGGCGACTGGCCACGGTGATGGCGCCGCCCGAGGGCATCGCGTGGCAGGCGTTGGTGATGAGGTTGATGAACACCTGCACCAGGTTCTGGCGGATGGCGTGGAAGCCGGGCACCGGCTGAAACTCCCGGCTGAGCGAGACGTTGTGCTTGCGCAGCACGTGGTCACAGAAGCCGATGGCCTTGTCCAACACCGCGTTGAGGTCGATGGCCTCGGGCTTGTCGTTCGCCGGGCGCGCGTAGCTCACCAGGTCGCGGGTGAAGCGCAGCACGCGCTCGGAGTTGTCGACGATGCGGCGGTACTTGTCGACGTCCTGCGGGTCGGCTTGCGGGTTCAGCCGCGTGCGCTGAAAGAGCGCGTCGGCGTAGGTCAGCACCGCGGTCATGGGGTTGTTGATTTCATGCACCACGCTGGCGGCGAGCTGCCCCAGCGAGGCCAGCTTCTCAGCCTGAATCACCCGGCGCTCGAGCTCCCGCATGCGCGTGAGGTCCCCGCCGATGGCCATCACCCCCTCCACCTCTCCCAGCTGACTCATCACCGCGGAGGTGCTGAAGGTCACGCGCAGCTCCTGGCCGGCCCGGCTCGACAGCACCATCTCGACCCCGTTGACCTGCTTGCCCTTCATCGCCGCAGACAACACCCGCATCAACTTGAGGCGCTCCCCTTCCGGGAACAGGCCCTCGACCTCGTGCCCCAGCACCTCGGCCTTGCCGCGGCCGGTGAGCTGCACCAGCGCCTGGTTGAAGACCACCACCCGGCCATCGCGGTTCACCACCAGGATGAGCGCGTTGGCGGTCTCCAGCAGGTCCTCGAGGTACTTGCGCATGAACGTGAGCTCATCGATGAGCTTGGCGTTCCGCACCGCCACCGAGACCTGGTTGGCGAGCTGAATGAGGATGCGCTCATCGCTGACCGCGTCGGCGGTCAGGCCCTCGGGGTACTCGATGTTGATGGCCCCGAAGAGCTGCCCCGAGGCCACCAGCGGCGCCGCGACGCCGCGCACGCTGCCCTGGAAGAGCAGCGGGAGCTCGCCGGGGGTCACCACCACCTTGCCCTGCGGAATCTTCGAAGACTCGAGGTGCGTCTTCTCCAGCATCGAGCGACGCAGGTGGAAGACATCGCGCGGGCCCTCGTGCAGGCGCCCCTCCGCGTACAGCGAGGTGAGGTTGCCGTTGCGCGGGTCGACGATGCGCACGCAGAACACCCGCCCGGGGAACAACCCCTTCACCCCGTGGGCCACGGTGGCCACCAGCTCCTCTTCGCTGGTCGCGCCGGCCACGTCGCGGCCGATCTCCAACAGCGCCGTCTCCACCCGCGCCTGCTCCAGCAGCGCGCGCCCGGCGGCCGCGAGCGAGTCGAGCATGGGCGAGGTCTGCCGGGTCACCACCGCCACCGTCTGGCCGCGCCGGGAGACCGAGAGCGTCACCCGCTGGCCCGTCATGCACGCCACGTCGAGCTCCACGCCGCGGCCGTCGGGCGGCACGCTGAGCGTCGAGGTCTCCATGAACTCGTGCAGCAGGTGTCCCTTCACCTCGGTGGAACCGCAGAGCACCTCGAAGGCCGCGTTGCAGGTCACCACCCGGAGCGCGAGGTCGCACAGCGCGGCCGGCGCGTCGACCATGTCGAAGAAGGCCTGGAACGCGTCGCCCGCAGGACCGCTCACCTCGAAGGCGCGCAGGTTGGACTCACTCGTCATGCGACGCTGCCTTCTCGAGGTCGACGATCTTCCGATTGCCGACGTAGTCGGTGGTCTCGTACTTGGTGATGCGCCCGATCTTCTTCACGATCTCGGCCATGCGCTCCGCCTCACGATGAATGATGTCGACCGGCCGCCAGGTGGGCTCGCTCTCCTTTATCTTCCGCTTGAGCAGCTCGGCGTAGCCCATGACCGAGGTGAGCGGCTGGTTCAGCTCGTGCGCCGCGGTGCCCGCCAGCGCCACGATGACCGAGTTCTTCTCGCTCTCGAGCAACCGCGCCTCCGCGTCGGTCAGCTTCCGCTCCAACGAGAGCCGATCGCGCAGGTCGGTGAAGATGCCCACCGTGGCCGTCTCCCGACTGCCCTCGTAGATGATGGCCGCCGAGAGGTTCACCGGTATCTCCTCGCCCGTGCGGGAGATGATGGTGGCGCGGCTCGAAGAGAGCCGACCTGGGCCCCCGTGCTCCGTCGACCGCAGCTTGCCCATCAGGTCTCGGGAGAGACCCTCGGGGTACAGCTTCGTCACGTGCAGCTTCCCGATGGCGTCGACCGCGCGGTAGCCGCAGATGGCCTCCGCCGCCTTGTTGAAGAGCATGATGTAGCCCTTCAGGTCGGCGGCGATGATGGCGTCGGGCGAGCTGTCGATGAGCCGCTCGAGGAAATCGCTGGTCTGGTGCAGCTCCTCGGCCATCTGCCGCTGGCGCGTCACGTCGCGCATGGTGAGGATCGCCACCCCGTCGCCGGTGTCGCCGGTGAGCGCGCCGGCCGAGACCGAGAGCGTCAGCTTCCGGCCACTGGCGGTGCGCGCGTGCAGGTCGACGTCGTTCCGCACCTGGCCACGGGACACCGCGAAGAGCACGTCGAGCAGCAGCGCCTCGTCGCTGGGGTTGGTGAGCGCGTTGATGTGCTTGCCGAAGGCGTCGACGGCGCTCTGGTCGAGCAGGGCCTGCCCCGCAGGGTTGAGCGAGAGCACACAGGCCCGCGCGTCGAGGATGGCCACGCCGTCGGACAGGTGGTCGAAGTACGCGGCGTAGCGCTTCATGTCCGCGAGCCGGTCTTCGGCGGCGATGCGGGCCGACTTTTCCCGCTCGCGCTGCCCGCGGATTCGCTCCAGCTGTCGCACGTTGCGGAAGGCCACCGCCGTCGCCGAGGCCACGGTGCTGAGGAACTCCACCTCGCGCGGGTTGAAGGGCCCGACGGTGGAGCGGCGCAGCAACAGGATTCCCTGCACCTGCCCACGCACCACCAACGGCAGCGCCGCCAGGTTGCGGATGCCGCGCGCCACCACGGTGTCCTTCACGTCTTCGAGCAGCGGGTGCGACGGCGCGTCTTCGACCACCACCGGCTTGCTGGTGCGCATCGCCTCCCGCACCTCCGGGTAGCGGGAGAGCTCGATTTTATGGTCGTGCAGCGCCTCGTCGTCGCTGGCGGCGATGATGGTGCCTTCACCCCTGTCACCGTCAACCACCACCAGCGCCACGCGGTCTACCTGCACCTCTTCCGCGAGGCGGCGCGTCACGTCGTGGAAGAGCTGACGAACATCGGTGGCCTCGGCGTAGCGGGCGGTCAGCTCCAACAACACCTGGAGATCTCGCTGGCGCTGCTGCGCCTCCTTGAGCGTGGCGAGGCGCGCGCGCAGATGCGACAGCCGGGGCAGCAGCTCCTGCTCCAGCGCGTGCGGCGCCACCACCTCCAGCACCACCGCCTCGACCGAGGGCCGCGGCGTCACCACCCCGAGAATGGCGGCGCGTGGCGCCAGCTGCTTCAACCGCTCCCGCGCCTCTGCCGCGCCCGGAGCCTCGAGGTCCACCACCGCCACGTCCAACTCTGGTGACGCGGCGTCTGCCACTGGCACGCCACCGGCCTCCAGCAGCGCCAGCAATCGGGGCCTCAGCGCTCCGTCTTCGGGCAGCACCACCACCGGCCTGTGGGAGAACTCGGACACCACTCAGGTTCTTACCCCTTCAGGCTTTCTCCTGGCCACTGACGGTTTCAGGGAGGCCTCTCACGGCGCAGCGCGGGCGCGGCCTCGAGCTACTCGAAGCGCAGCGCGACGATGGGGTCGAGGCGGCTGGCCTTGAGCGCGGGGTACATGCCGAAGCCCACCCCCACCGCGGCACTGAACACCGGCGCGATGACCAACACGTCGGGGCGCAGCAGGTAGGGCCAGCCCATCGATGACGAGAGGAGCTGCGCCACGCCCACGCCGCCCGCGAGGCCCAGCAGCCCGCCCAGCAACGAGAGCGTCAGCGCCTCCACCAGGAACTGCGAGAGCACCTGGCCAGGCGTCGCCCCGATGGCCATGCGGATGCCGATCTCGCGGGTCCGCTCGGTGACGCTCACCAACATGATGTTCATGATGCCGATGCCGCCCACCAGCAGAGAGACCGCGGCCACCGCGGCCAGCAACAGGGCGAAGGTGTCGGCGTTGGCCTGCTGCGCGCTCTGCACGTCGGCCAGGTTTCGCACCGAGAAGTCGTCGTCGGCGCCCGCGCCGATGCGGTGCCTGTCGCGGAGCAACGCCGTCACCTGAGAGATGGCCGGCTGCACGTTGACGGCCTTGATGAGGATGGAGCCAGGCAGGGTGCGGCCCATGGCCGGCGCCAGGCGTTGCAGGTAGGTGGTGAGCGGCACCAGCGCGGTGTCGTCGTTGTCCTGGCCGTTGCCGCTCTGACCCTTCTTCGAGAGCACGCCTACCACCTGGAACGGCACGCCCTTGATGCGCACCAGCTTGCCGAGCGACTCCTCCGGCGCGCCGAACAGCTTGTCGGCCACGGTCGCGCCCAGCACCACCACCTTGGCGGCCGAGTCGACGTCGGTGTCCGAGAGGCCCACGCCGTACTCCACCGGCCACTCCCGGATGCGGTGGTACGCCGGCTGCGTGCCGTGCACCTGCGTGCCCCAGTTCTGCTCCTCGCTCTGGAGCTGGGCGTTGGTGCGGAGGTCGGCCGCCGCGGCCTCCACCTGCGTCAGCTCCGTGGCGATGGCGCGCAGGTCTTCCCGCGTCAGCGTGGGCTGCGTGCCGAAGCCTCCGCGCACGCCGCCGGCGGTGCTGCTGCCCGACATCACGATGAGGATGTTGGCGCCCATTGCCGAGGTCGCGGCCTCCACCCGCGCGCGGGCCCCTTCACCAATCGACACCATGGTGATGACCGCCCCCACCCCGATGATGATGCCCAGCGCGGTGAGGAAGCTCCGGAAGAGGTTGCGCCGGAGCGCCTTGAGCGCGAGCCGCAGCGTCTGCAGGGGTCCCATCTCAGGTCTCCTCGTGAGGGCTGGGCGTCTGGCGCACGTCCGAAATCACCCGGCCGTCCTTCATGGTCACCACCCGCCGGGCCCAGGCCGCCACCTCGAGCTCGTGCGTCACCATCACCACCGTGATGCCCTCGCTGGCCAGGCCCGAGAGGATCTTCATCACCTCGATGGTGGTGCGCGAATCGAGCGCGCCGGTGGGCTCGTCGGCGAGCAGCACCGGCGGCTTGTTCACCAGCGCCCGCGCGATGGCCACGCGCTGTTGCTGGCCGCCCGACAGCTGGTTGGGCACGTGGTCGAGCCGCTCGCCGAGGCCCATGCGGGTGAGCGCGTCGGAGGCCCGGCGGCTCCGTTCGGCCCCTGACTTGACGCCCGCGTACAGCAACGGCAGCTCCACGTTCTCCAGCGCCGAGGTGCGGGAGAGCAGGTTGAAGCTCTGGAAGACGAAGCCCAGCGAGCGGTTGCGGATACGGGCGAGGTCGGCGCGCGACTTCTGAGACACCTCCTGACCGTCGAGGCGATAGTGGCCGGAGGACGGCCGGTCGAGGCAGCCGATGATGTTCATCATCGTGCTCTTGCCAGAGCCCGACGCGCCCATGATGGCCACGAACTCACCGTGCTCGATGTCCAGGGTCACGCCGTCCAGCGCGCGCACCTCGGTCTCACCGAGGCTGTAGACGCGCTTGACGTCCTCCAACTCGATGAGGGCCATCTAGAACATCCGCCCCATGCCCGGCGGCGGCCCGCCTCCCCCCTGCCGCTGCGCGCCGGAGGCGCCGCCGCTCTTGTCGGTGATGACCACCTCGTCGACCGACAGGCCGGTGAGCACCTCGGTGGTGCTGCCGTCGGTGATGCCGGTGGTGATGGCCACCCGCTCGGGCTTGCCGGCGCGGAGCACGGTGACCATGCGGCTCCCCGGCGGCGGCGGCGCGACGCCGTCCATGCGGCCCACGGTCTCGAGGCGAAAGCGCAGCGCCGCGTTGGGGATGCGCAGCACCTCGCGGGCCTCGGCGGTGACGAAGGTGACGTTGGCGGTCATGCCCGGACGAAGCAGCAGCTCCGGGTTGTCGACGTCGATGACCGCGTCGTAGGTCACCACGTTGGAGACCACCGTGGCGGCATAACGAATCTGCCGCACCCGCCCGACGAAGCGCCGGTTGGGGAAGGCGTCGACGGTGAAGCTCGCCTCGACCCCTTCCTTGAGCTTCCCCACGTCGGCCTCGGCCACGCTGGTGTTCACCTGCATGTGCGCCAGGTCCTGCGCGATGGTGAAGAGCACCGGCGCCTGCATCGAGGCCTGCACCGTCTGCCCTTCGTCGACCGCGCGGCTGATGACCGTGCCGTCGATGGGCGAGGTGATGGTGGTGAACTCCAGGTTGACCTGCGACTGCTGCCGGGCCGCGCGCGCCTGCGCCAGCGCCGCCTCGGCCTGCTCGGTGCCGGCCTTCGCCACGTCGTAGGCCGCCTGCGCCGCGTCGAGCTCCGCCTGGGCCACGAAGTCCCTGGAGGTGAGGCTCCGGGTGCGGTCCAGCTCGCGCTGCGCCTGCGCCTGGGTGGCCTTCGCCTTGTTCACGTTGGCCACCGCGGCGCGCTCGTTGGCCGCGGTCTGGGCGAGGTTGGCCTTGATGAGTTGCGGGTCGAGGCGCGCCAGCACCTGCCCCTTCGTCACCGGAGAGTTGAAGTCGGCGTGCAGCTCCATGATGCGGCCGGACACCTGGGTGCCCACCTCCACCGTCACCAGGGCCGAGAGCGTTCCGCTCGCCGTGACCCGGGCCACCACATCACCGCGCGTCACCGGCGTGGTCAGCCAGGCCGGCGCCTCGTCGGCCTTTCCGCAGGCCATCACCCACACACACCCAGTCATCAACAGCACACGTGTCATTTTCGGGTACCCACACACCTGACAGGGGACAACACCGGAGGGTGAGTCGTGTAAAACGCACACCCCACTTCGGCACCAGTCCGAAGTGGGGTGTGTGGCACTTCACTTCCACGGGTCCGACGTCAACGCCGGTGGTGCTGGCCGCCCTTCACCGGGCGGGCGCCGTGGCCGTTGTTCCAGCGGCCGGCCTGCTGTCGCGGAGGCGGGGCGTAGCGAGAAGGCCCGCCGCGGTAGACCGGGTACGGCGCGGCCCCCGGCATCGGGAGCCTCACGTGCACCGCCGGCGACGGCCAGGCCACCCACACCCACTGCTGCGCGGTGACGGTGCGACCGGGCACCGACACCGTCTGGTAGTGGCCGGGCGAGCACCGCTGGCGCCACCGGTTGCCACGACCCTGACGGCAGCTCCCGTCGACCCAGACCTGCTGGGTGTACCCGGGCTCCCAGCTCTGCACCTGGCGCAGCTCGTAGCGGCCACCCTGGAAGGACTGCCCTGCGGGCGGCCAGGCCGGCTGCGCGCTGGCCACCGAAGCCACCGTCATCGTCGCCAACACCGCAATGCCGAGGAGCGTGGTTTTCATGTCGCCACCGACGCCCGTGGCCCGCGACAAATTCACGCCCACGAGTAGGCTGCCGCGCCCATGAGCTACCGCCGTGATGAAGTGAAAGCGCCGAGATTGTCAGGGGTTGCGTTGCGGGCCTTCGTCAGCGCCATCGAGAGCCGCGCCGGAGGGGTGCTGCTCGACAAGCTGGTGCACGACAGCGGCATCGGCCGCTGGCGCACCGCTTCTCCTGGCGACGCGCCGCCGGTGCAGCTGCCGTTGCCACACCCGCCACCGCCCGCGGAGCTGCCCGACGCGATGACCCAGGCGGCGACCGCGGTGGACCGCCCCGCCGGCGAGCGGGAGACGGTGAGCGCCTTCGTGCGCGCCTACCGCGAGGGCCTCGACCCGCTCACCGTGGTGCGCCGAATCCACGAGAACATCGAGCGCCTCGACGGCCGCGACGAGCGCCTGGGCCTCTTCATCTCGCGCAAGCCCGACGAGGTGCTGGCCGCGGCGGAGGCCTCTTCTCAACGGCATCGCAGCGGGCGTCCGCTCAGCGTGCTCGACGGCGTGCCGGTGGTGCTCAAGGACGAGGTCGACCTGGCGGGCTTCGTCACCACGCTCGGCACGCGCTTCCGCACCGAGGTGGCGATACGCGACTCCACGGTGGCCGCGCGACTCAAGGCCGCGGGGGCGCTCATCCTCGGCAAGGCCAACATGAACGAAATCGGCATCAACCCCATCGGGCTCAACCCTTGGCACGGGCCGGCGCGCAACCCCTACGACCGGCGCCACATCACCGGCGGGAGCTCCTCCGCGTCGGCGGCGGTGGTGGCCGCGGGCCTCGCGCCGCTGAGCATCGGCGCCGACGGCGGAGGCTCCATTCGCATCCCCGCCGCGCTGTGCGGGGTGGTCGGCCTCAAGGCCACCTGGGGTCGGATTCCCGAGACCGGCGTGCCGCCGCTGTGCTGGCACGTGGGCCACGTGGGCCCGCTGGGCCTCACCGTCGACGACGTGGCGGCGCTCTACGCGCTCATCGCCGGCCCCGACGCGCACGACGTGGTGTCCCAGAGTCAGCCGGCGCCACACCTCGACGGCCTCGGCCAGCGCGACCTCGCCGGCGTGCGCCTCGGCCTGTGCTGGCGGTGGTTCGAGGACGCGGCGCCGGAGGTGGTGGCCCGCTGCCGCGAGGCGGTGACGACGCTGCAGCGCGCCGGCGCCACGGTGGTCGAAATCGACGGGCCCGACCTCAACACCGTGCTGTGGACCCACACCTGCCTCATCTTGAGCGAGATGGCCCAGGCCATGCGCGAGCCGCTCGAGGCCGACGCCCGCCGCTTCGGCCTCGATTCCCGCACCAACCTCGCCATCGGCCGGCACTTCACCGGCACCGACTACGTCCACGCCCTGCGCTGGCGCCACGCGCTCACCCGCGAGTGGTTGGGAGTGCTGTCGACCTGCGACGTGGTGGTGACGCCGACCTGCGCGGTGACGGCGCCGCGCATCCCCGAGGCCACGCTCCCCGACGGCGAATCGAACCTCCCGGTGGTCGACGCGCTCATGCGCTTCATCCGCGTCGCCAACCTCACCGGCTTCCCGGCGCTCACGGTGCCGGCGGGCTTCGACGGCGCAGGGCTACCGGTCGGCGTGCACCTCATGGGCCGCCCGTGGGAGGAGCCGCTGCTGCTCCGCCTCGGCCGCATCATCGAGCGCGAGGCCCCGGTGCGCGTCCCGAAAGAGCACGCCACCGCGCTGCGCCCATAAAGTCTCTCGACACCGGGACGCAGTTCGATTTGCTTCGCGCCCCTATGGCAAGACTGATTCTTCGCGACCTCGCGACCAACGAAGATTTCGAAGTGCCTCCCGAGGGCTTTCTCTTCGGACGCGTGGGCGGCGACGCCGACGTGCAGCTCGAAGACAACGCCATCTCGCGGCGTCAGGCCCGGGTGTCGCTGAAGAACGGCGTGTGGCTGTACGAGACCATCTACGTGCCGCAGGGCACCCGGCCTCCGCGCCCGGTGCAGCTCGACGTGGGCGCCATCTTCAACGTGGGTCAGGCAGAGTTCGAGGTCGCGGAGCTCGAAGAAGACGCCGGCGTCGCGCCCACCGTCGCGCCGGGCAAGAGCAAGGTGCCGCCCGCTGGCAAGAGGCCCAACCCCGCCCCCAACGCCAAGACCGCGCCCGCGGCGCCCCAGCAGAAGCGGCCGGTCGCCAGCGCCGCCCGCAGCGCCGAGCCAGAAGAAGAGGCCGCGCCCAACGACATCAAGGCCATGTTCGCGGGGGTGCCGAAGGGCATCGCGTACTACCTGAAGAACGTGCCGCTCCTGTTGGTGAACCCCATCGGGGTGGTGCGCAAGACCATCGACGAGCAGCCCAACGAGCCGCTCGGCCGCACCGGGCTCATCGGCTACGCGCTGCCCGCGCTGCTGGCCACCGGCCTGCTGGGCGCCTGGGCCGCAGGCCTGGCCCTGCTCATCGGCCCCACCCACACCTTCAGCTTCATGGCCTTCGTGCCCATCGTGCCGGCCATCGGCGCGGTCATCGGCGCGGTGGTGACGGGCTTCGTCTTCCACCCGCTGATGACCTGGCTCGTCAAGGTCCTCAAGGGCGAGTCTGACGCGCGCAGCCGTTCGAACTACTTCCTGCAGACCATGACGGTGAGCATCGTGGTGGCGGTGCCCAACGCGCTGGGGCTGCTGCTGGCGGCGCTGCCGATTCCGTTCATCCGCCTGCTGGGGCCGCTGCTGAGCGTGGCCGCCTCGTTGGTCACCTTCTACGTCACCATCCAGTGGTTCGAGTTCTTCAAGGTCATCCACTGGGTGAAGAAGGTGTTGCTGCTGCTGGGCGCGCTGACGGTGCTCTTCGCCGCCTGGGGCCTCATCTCCGGCATCATCGCCGAGGTGAAGAGCCTGGGCTCCGGCTCGACCGCGGTGGTGGTCGACGGCGCCGGCGAGGGCGACGGAGACGACGCGGTCCCCACCCTCGACGAGATTCCGACCGACCCCGACGAGGCGCGGGTCTACCTGGAAAAGAAGCAGGCGCAGGCGCTGGCCGCGTCGAAGAAGATGCAGGAGGCTGCGCTCGCCGCCGCCGAGAAGGGCGCCGCGACGCCGCCTCCCGAGAAGCCCGCCGCGAAGAAGCCCGCCGTCGAGGCGCCGCCGCCCGCGGAGGAGCCGAAGGAAGACGTCAAGGCGGCCCCGCCGCCGGAGGCCGTGGACAACACCCCGCCCCCGCCCGCCGCTGGCGGTGACTACTCCGTCTTCGCGCGACGCCGCGACGCGGTGGAGAAGGCCTTCGAGGCCAACCCCACCCTGCTGCAGCGGAGCAACGACCTGCAGAAGCTCTACGGTGAGTACCTCGACGAGGTCGCGGAGCTCGACAGGAAGTACGCGAAGAGCATCAAGCAGACGCCCGACCGACGCCGACTGTACGAGCGCCTCAAGGAAGCGGAGCTGTCCCAGCGCACCTCGAAGACCGTCGACGCCCTGGCCGGCAAGCTCGGCCTCCGGTGACGCGCGTCGCGCGGCGGGGGCGCCCTGCTCCCGCCGCCGCGACTCACCCGTCGAAGGCGTCGCCCAACAAAAAGGCCGCCAGCGCCTGGGCCACCGACAGCAGGGCCAGAAGGCTGCCGCTTTCGGCGGCCTCGATGTATTCGTCCCGGGTGTGAAAGAAGCGCCCGCGCGGGCCCAGCGCGTCGATGGTGGCGATGCCCAGCGCGGCGGCGGTGTTGCCGTCGCTGCCGCCACCCTGCCTCGGCGCCTCCGACGCGCCCAGCCCGAAGGCGGCGGCGCAGTGCCTGGATATCCTGGCGCCGGTGCTGGGCCATGCGCTGGCGATGGTCGAGGGGGATGGCCACTGATGATTGCCTACAGCGAGGCCTTGCAGCACCTGCTGGACGCGGCCACGCCGCTGCCGGCCGAGCATCTGCCGCTGCATGAGGCCGCGGGCCGCACGCTGGCCCGTGACATCCACAGCGCGC
>CALNBU010000784.1 GCA_937875615.1 uncultured Archangium sp. | reverse complement strand
CACCGCGTGGAAGAGGAAGGCGGCGTGGATGGCCTCGCGCACCGGGTTGTTGCCGCGGAAGCTGAAGGACACGTTGGAGACGCCGCCGGAGACGCGCGCGTAGGGGAGCGTGTCCTTGATGATGCGCGTGGCCTCGAAGAAGTCGACGGCGTAGTTGTTGTGCTCCTCGATGCCGGTGGCCACGGTGAGGATGTTGGGG
The DNA here is from genome assembly GCA_937875615.1 of uncultured Archangium sp. Taxonomy (GTDB): domain Bacteria; phylum Myxococcota; class Myxococcia; order Myxococcales; family Myxococcaceae; genus Archangium_A. The sequence goes on along the minus strand of CALNBU010000784.1, from coordinate 4,396 downwards.
TCGAAGATGATGTCTTCCGGCGGGAAGCCGTTGGCGGTGAGCAGCCGGTAGGCGCGGGTGCAGATGCGCACCTTGTCGTCGCGGGAGGCGGCCTGGCCCTGCTCGTCGAAGGCCATCACCACCGCCGCCGCGCCGTAGCGCCGGAGCAGCTTCGCGCGCCGGAGGAACTCCGGCTCGCCGTCCTTGAGCGAGATGGAGTTGACGATGCCCTTGCCCTGCAGGCACTGCAGGCCGGCCTCGAGCACGCTCCACTTGCTGGAGTCGAGCATGATGGGCACGCGGCAGATGTCGGGCTCGGCGGCGATGAGGTTCAGGAACTTCACCATCGTGGCCTCGCCGTCGATGAGCGCCTCGTCGACGTTGATGTCGATGATGTTGGCCCCGGACTCCACCTGCTGGCGGGCGATGGCCAGGCATTCGTTCCAGTCGCCGGCCTTGAGGGCCTTCGAGAACTTCGGTGAGCCGGTGATGTTGGTGCGCTCACCGACCATCAGGAAAGATGCTGCAGCGTTCGTTTGCATCGATGAATGTAGATATGTCGATGCGGTGTGAGGATCAAGCCATTGGCGCCGCGTTCCGAAGCTTGGCAAGGTGGCCGACGTGGTGGGGCGCCACGGGGCCCAGCGCCTGCCTCTACGTCGAGGACCAGGCCATCTCCGCGCCCTGACGCGTCAGGGCACCACCATCGACTCCAGGCCGGACAGGCGCAGCGCGGTGGCCGGCGGCTGCCGCACGCGGGGGCCGGTCTCCTTCACCGCTCGCGCGATGGCCGCGATGTGCTCCGGCGTGGATCCGCAGCAGCCGCCCACCAGGTTGAGCCAGCCCTCCTTCGCGAAGCCGCCCAGCACCGCCGCCATCTCCTCTGGCGTCTCGTCGTAGCCGCCGAAGGCGTTGGGCAGACCCGCGTTGGGGTAGCAGCTGACGTAGCACTCCGCGAGGCGCGCGAGCTCCGCGATGTAGGGCCGCATGTCCTTGCCGCCCAGCGCGCAGTTGATGCCCACGCTGAAGGGTCTGGCGTGGCGAATCGAGTCGTAGAACGCGCCGATGGTCTGCCCCGAGAGCGTGCGCCCCGAGGCGTCGGTGATGGTGACGGACACCATCACCGGCACGCGGCGCCCCACCTCTTCGAAGACCTGCTCGATGGCGAAGAGCGCGGCCTTGGCGTTCAGGGTGTCGAAGATGGTCTCCACCAGCAGCGCGTCGACGCCGCCTTCCAGCAGCGCGCGCGCCTGCGCCTGGTAGGCGTCGGTGACCTGCGCCCACGTCACCGCGCGGTACTCGGGGCGGTTGACGTCGGGAGACATGGACAGGGTCCGGTTGAGCGGCCCCATGGCGCCCGCCACGAAGCAGCGCCGCCCCGGTGTCCTGGCCTCCGCCGCCTGCGCCGCGCGCCGCGCGCACGCCGCCGAGGCCCGGTTCAGCTCGCCGATGACGTCGCCCGAGAGCTCGTAGTCGGCCTGCGCGATGGAGGTCGACGAGAAGGTGTTGGTCTCCACCAGGTCGGCGCCGGCGTCGAAGTAGCGCGCGTGAATCGCCTCGATGATGTCGGGCCGGGTGATGGACAGCAGGTCGTTGTTGCCCTTGAGGTCCCTGGGGTGCGCCTTGAAGCGCTCGCCGCGGAAGTCCTGCTCCGTCAGCTCGTGCGTCTGAATCAGGCTGCCCATGGCGCCATCGATGACGGCGATGCGTTGTTGGAAGAGCGCTTCGAGTGTCATGCGGACCTCAATCTGGTGAGTGAGCGGCGAGAGCGGGTGCCGGTGAGGAGGAAGGCCTTGAAGGGCGTCGAGGCCTCGCGGGGGCCCACGTCGAAGAGGGTGGCGTCGATGCCCACCCTGGCCATCGCCGCCTGCACCGAGGTGGGCTCGAAGCCCAGGTGCTGATGGCCCAGGCGCGACTTCACCCAGGTCTCCTCGTGGGGCAGCAGCTCCAGCACCAGCATGCGCCCGCCGGGCTTGAGCAGCCGGGCCCCTTCGGCCAGCACCGCGTCGATGTCCACCACGTGGTGCAGGCTCTGGGAGATGACCACCAGGTCCGCCGAGCCGGTGGGCAGCGGCAGCTTCCCCAGGTCGGCGGCGAGGACGGTGAGGTTGGTGAGGCCCTTGCGGGTGGCCGCGCTCTTCGCCTTCTGCAGCGCGGCCTCGGAGCGGTCGATGGCGGTGACGTGCCGCGCCCAGCGCGCCAGCTCCACGGTCAGCAGGCCGGTGCCGCAGCCGAAGTCCACGACGTCGAGGGGCGGCAGCAGCGAGGCCAGCGCGCCCGCCCACAGGCGCCACGACTGGCCGGGCTCCAGCAGCTTCTCGTTGAGCGTCTGCACGTCCTCGCGCCGCCGCAGCAGCTCCGCCAGGCGGGCCTTGTCGCCGTGGGTGTCGGGCGCCTCACCGGCGAGGCGCACCAGCGGCCACAGCGTCGACTTTTCGTCGATGGCCAGCGAGTAGTAGGTGAAGCCGCCGTGCCGCTCCTCGCGGATGAGGCCCAGCGACTTGAGGCGCGTGAGGTGGTGCGAGACCGAGGACTGGGCCACGCCCACCAGCGACACCACCTCGGACACGTTGAGTCGTGAGTGACCGACCAACCGCAGGATGCGCAGGCGGGTGGAGTCACCCAGGGCGCGGAAGGCTTTGGTCAGCACGTCCATCGATGTGTGTGGATATGTCGATTTGGAAAGGGGCGCAACCCGCACGTCAGCCGGCCGCGGTGTGCGCGGACGAAGCGATCTTCGCTTTCGGGTTGGGGGGTGGAGCCCGGGAGGGGCGCCATGCAGCCACGCGAAGCCGGCGTCCAGGGACACCGGCCTCAGCGCGGTCTGTCAGGTGTTACTCTTCGGGAATCGGCTGCGGACCGGGCACGATGTGCGCGATGTCGGGGTCGATACCGTCGGGGTCGCGGGGGCCCTGAGCGGCCTTCTCGGCCTTCCGCTGGTTCGCGCGCTCCGCCTTTTCCTTCTTGTGCTGCTGACGGGCGAGCTCCTTCTGGCGCTTCGACATGGTTGTAAACATGGTGAGGCTCCTTCTTTCTCGGGGTGACCTCCAACCTCTACCGGCTGGCGGCTGCCGCGTCCATCATACGTTGAGGGAGGACGGCCTCACGCGGCCGCCACCAGCCCCTCTGCGCGGAGCTGGCTGGAGCGCAGCGGGACGTAGTCCCGGGGCGCTCCCACCTTCAGTTGCCGGCGCACGTCGTCGAGGGGCTGGTCGAGCAGCACCTCCCAGTTGACCGAGGGGAGCCAGGCCGCGCGCTTGCCGCGCACGTAGCCGTCGGCCACCAGCCACCAGTCGTCGCCGGCGAAGCCCTTGAGGCAGGCCGCGGTGAGGATCATGAAGATGCCCGGTTGGAAATTTTGAGCCAGGATGAAACCGAGCAGCGCCAGCTCGCCCAGCACGTCGCCCTGGTAGCCAGTCACGGCGTGCCACAGGTCATGGGTGTCGCGGAGGCGGTCGTAGATGAAGCGGTCGGGGTCGCTCTCATCGCTCTCGCCGGCGCCCGCCACGCTGGCGTCGATGATGCCCTGCGCGCTGATGCCCTCGGCCTCGACGAAGGCCAGGTAGGCGCGGCCCAGCGAGCCCTCCGGGAGCCGGCGCAGCGCCTCGCGGTCGGCCAGCAGGGGCGCCAGCTCCGGCTCGTCGCGCAGCAGCGCGCGCCCGCCCTCGGTGCGTTCGAAGCCGGCGCGGAAGCGGGCCAGCGCGCTCCCCTGGAGCGCGTCGATGAGCGTGAAGACCTGCGGGAGGTCATCGGGGTTGGCAATCAACTTACGCAGCGCCGGCAGCGCGCGCTTGAGGTCGTACCGGGTGGTCGTCACGTTTCCTCCAGCCGTGGGGTTGCTGACAGGGTTGTTGATAGTGGTGGTCCGCGGGCCTGTCAATCGTACTTCCGACAAATTTGTAGGCAGCGCGTGGTAGGAGTCGGGCATGGCCGCCCGAAAGCCCCGCCGTCGCCGCACCGTCGAGGAGGCGCGCGCCGCCATCCTCGACGCGGCCGAAGAGACGCTGCGCCGCGAGGGGCCTGCGGGCATCCGGCTCCAGGAGGTGGCGAAGCGGGTGGGCGTCTCGCACCCCACCGTGCTGCACCACTTCGGCAGCCGCGAGGCGCTGCTGGACGCGGTGGTGGCGCGCTCGCTGGAGTCGGTGCACCTGGGGCTGCAGGACGTCGAGCCCACGGAGGCGCGCGCGAGAGAGATGATTGACTTCGCCGCCGCGCACCTCGAGCGCTGCGGCCCGCTGTTGTTCCAGCTCTCGCTGGCGGGCCACGGCCACGGCGTCGACGGGCTGGAGCTGGGGCCGCTGGTGGACCTGGTGCACACCATGCGCCGGGGCGTGTGGGCCTCAGGAGGGCGCCGGCCGTCGCGGGAAGACACGCAGTTCGTCATCACCCTCGCCGCGCTGACGCTGCTGTCGCTCTC
>CALNBU010000783.1 GCA_937875615.1 uncultured Archangium sp. | reverse complement strand
GACCCGCCCGTTGCGGTCCCGTAGCCCGGAGTTGAAGCGCACGGGGCAGAGCCTGAGCCTTCGGTTATCGAGCCAGAAGGACGATGCCCCGTGGAGAAGATCGTCCTGCAATGGCCTGCCCATCACAAGTGCCTCTTCGAGGCGGCGCTGCGTGCGTCGGAGACGCTTCTCTCGTTCGAGCGTCGCTCGCTGAAGGGTCGCGCGGTGTTCGTAACGGCGCGAGCGTCGATCCGACCGCCCTGCGCGCCGGGCTCGTCGGGGGCGCGAGGAGATCGAAGAGGCGTTGATCGCCGAGCGCCCGATTCCGCCGGGCACCAAGAGCATCGCGCTCGCATTGGACCGCGCCGCGATGGCCTTCGAGGAGCCCCGCGAGCGGCCGCGCGGCAGACCGAAGAAGGGCGCGCCGAAGCGGCCGATCTCACGCGTCTTTCACATGGCTTGGGCCGGGACCGTCACCTTCCATGACCACGAAGGAGGCGTGCTCGCAGAGCTCCTCGCGAGCGACGCGCTCGCGCTCCGAGAGCGCTGTCCAGAGCTGCTGATCTCGATCCTCGGCGATGGCGCGCACGAGCTCTGGCACCTCGTGCAGAAGCTCGCGGCGGCGGCGAGGCTCATCGCGCCAGAGGACTCCGAGGCCCTGCTCGCAGCGTGGAAGCTCGCGCTGCTGAACCGCGACGGGGCTCCGAGCACACCTGCGCAGCGAGCGATTCGTCGAAGCCGTCGCCATGGCGCTCCCGAAGCCGCAGGTCGTCAGACGCGCTGCGTGATCAACATCGCGGCCACACCCAACACGTCGGTGCAGCGCCTCGCCAGCGCGAAGAGATCCTCGCTCGAAGGTGAGCCCTCAGCGGCAACCTCGTTGCTGACATAAACGACGATAGAACTCGCGAAAGTCAGCGGCCACGAGGTGATGCCCCCACTCCTTGAAGAAATCTTCGGAGCTCAACGCGGCGAGCTCCTCATGATCTTGGTCTTCCAACCACTCGTCACCGGAGGTGTGAAAACACTCGCCGGTGCGCGCCTGAATGAACAGGGCGCCATCAAAGGCCGCACCGATCGGGTACCCGTGCTTCATCAACGCCTTGCTCCAGCAGTACTCCTCGTCGACCTCGGCGCCGATCGACTTGAGCCCCCAGAGCTGCCCCATGTTCGCGAACCAGTGCTCGGTCGAGTAGGCCTCAGGCTCACCGGCCGGCGTGCATGACTGCGAAACGCCGGGCCACGACACCAGCTGGTCCATGTCGAGGTTCACCGTCGGTTCGCGCCCGAACAGCTCGACGCTCGCGAGCAGAAATTCACGATATGACGGGTGCAGCACAACTTCATACTCACGCTCAAACTGCGCGATCAGCTCTTCGACGACCATCTCACGCTCCGTGTAGATTCTGGGCCGTCGAGCCCCGCGGGCGCGCAGCGGCCCAGAATCTATCCGTTCTCCGACTGTGCTCAATCGAGATCCGCTCCCGACTCGAGCGCCCTTGGCTCGCGCCGTGGGTGATGCTCGTCGAGAGAATCCAGGCGGCGGCGTGGAATCGCTGGCGGTGCTCTCCGAAGACCCGCCCGTTGCGGTCCCGTAGCGCGCTCGTGAGCAACATGTGACCCGGGCGAGCGCACCCCGCCACGGTGACGGCGCATATGCCGCACCGTGAACAGGTCGCTGGTCCTGGTGATGGCAGTGGCGCTCCCCGCCCTCGCGGACGGAGGCGAGCCCCCGGACGGAGGGAGCCCCGAGGCGCCCCGTCGCTTCACCGGCGTGGTGGGCCACATCACCGACGCGCGCACCGGAGAAGACCTCATCGAGGCCACGGTGAAGGTGGTGAATGGCGTCAAGAAGAGCGCGCTCACCGACGTCGATGGCCGCTTCAGGCTGCGCCTGCCCCCGGGCACCCACGAGCTGCGCGTCTTCTACGAGCTCTACCGAAGCCAGCACCTCGGGAACGTGGTGGTGACCCGGGACCAGAGCACCACGCTCGACGTGGCGCTCGAGCCTGACCAGCGCGCGGTGCAGGAGGTGGTGGTCGAGGCCAGGCCCGACAAGCGCAACGAGACCGCGCTGCTGGCCGAGTGCAAGCGCGCCGCGGTGGTCCAGGACTCGCTCGGCGCGCAGGCCATCGCCAGGACCCCCGACGCCAACGCCGGTGACGCGGTGAAGCGCGTGGTGGGCGCCACCCTCGTCGACAACCGGTACGTCTTCATCCGCGGGCTGGGTGGGCGCTACACGCAGACGCTGCTCAACGGCGCGCTGATGCCGAGCCCCGAGCCCGACGAGCCCTCGGTGCCGCTCGACCTCTTCCCCGTCGCGCTGCTCTCCAACCTCAACGTCATCAAGACCTGGTCGGCGGAGCTGCCCGCCAACTTCGCCGGTGGCTCGGTGACCATCGAGACCAACACCTTCCCCTCCACGCTGGAGGCGAAGGTGCGGCTGCAGGCCGGCTTCGACACCATGACCACCGGGCTCAAGCGCCCGGTGGAGCCGCTCTTCGGCGCCGAGAACCTCGGCTTCAACACCGGCGCGCGCGCGCTCCCCGAGGCCATCCCCGTCGACCGCCCGCTGGTGCCAGAGCGCCCCGGGACGCCCGGCGTCACGCCCGACCAGCAGCGCGCGGCGGCGGGCGCCTTCGCTCAACGTTGGACACCGCCGCAGGCGCCGGGGCTCCCGTCGTTCAGCTTCGCCGGCTCGGTGGGAAACACCCATCGGCCCGGCAGAGACGTGAAGCTGGGCTACCTCTTCGCGGCGCAGCTGGCCCGACGCGAGAAGCGCCAGCTCTTCCAGTCGGCGGCGGTGCGCCTCGAAAGCACCGGCGAGGTGCCGGTGGAGCCCTACGAGACGGAGGTCGGCACCAGCTCCGGCTCCACCAGCCTCATGGGCAACCTCGGCGCCAGCTTCGGCCCGCACCACGAGCTCTCGGCGCTCTCGGTGCTGCTGTGGAACGCGGAGTCGACCGCCACCGTCAACGCCGGCATCGACTTCGCGCAGCAGCAGCCCGCCACCGGCGCCCGCAGCCACTTCGTGTCCCGGGAGCTGTTCCTCAACCAGCTCAAGGGCTTTCACCGCTTCGGCGCGGTCGAGCTCAAGTGGGCCGGCAACTACGCCCGCGTCAACCGCCTGGAGCCGGACCTCCGCGACGTGCGCTACTTCCTCGACGAGTCCGGCCGGAAGACCGTCAGCTTCCAGCCCTACTCCCTGGAGCGCTTCTTCTACGGACTCCACGAGGACTCCGGCGGCGGCACCGCGTCGCTCGCGCTGCCCTGGCAGGCGTGGCGCTTCGAGGTGGGCGCGCTCGGCCAGTACGCCGCCCGGGAGTTCGACGGGCGCCGCTTCCGCTACCTCGACTCCAGCCGCGGCCAGGTCTCGGAGCTCCCGGTGGAGACGCTGCTCTCGGGGTCGTGGTTCGGCCCGCCGCTCTCGTCCGAGACCCCCATCTCGCTGCGCGAGTCGACGCTGAGCTACGACCGCTACACCTCCTCGCTCGCGGTCTACGGCGGCTTCGCGCAGGCCGACTGGCGGCCGACCACCTGGCTCCGCGCGCAGGCGGGCGTGCGCCTCGAGGGCAGTCGGCAGGTGGTGGGCGGCGGCACCCCCTTCTCCACCGGCGGAGCGCCGCTGGGCGACCCGGTGGTGAAGGACTACCTCGACGTGGTGCCCGCGGCGAACGTGATCATCTCGCCCCGCGAAGATCTCAACCTCCGCCTCGCCTACGCCTACACCCTGGCGCGCCCCAGCTTCCGCGAGCTGGCGCCCTTCCTCTTCTACGACATGCAGCGCCGCCGCAACGTCAGCGGCAACCCGGAGCTGATCAACACCCGCATCCACAACATCGACGCGCGCGGAGAGTGGTTCCTCTCATCGAGCGAGGTGCTGGCGCTCTCCTTCTTCGCCAAGCAGTTCGACCACCCCATCGAGCGCGTCATCTACGGCATCAGCAACGCGGTGGGCGACGTCAGCTTCGCCAACGCGCTGGGCGCGACGCTGCTGGGCGCGGAGCTCGAGGCGCGCACCAACCTCAAGCGACTCCACCCGGCCCTCGCGAGCCTCGAGGTGGGCGCCAACTTCTCGCTCATCTACTCGCAGGTGCAGCTCGACCCCGCCTCGCCGCAGACCAACGACCGACGGCCGCTGCAGGGCCAGTCTCCCTACGCCGGCAACGCGTTCATCACCTGGGCCCACCCCACCTGGGGCACGGAGGCCGGCGTCTTCTACAACGTCTACGGCCCGCGCATCTCCGACGTCGGCATCAACGGCCTCCCAGACGTCATCGAACAACCCTTTCACCGTCTCGATCTGACGGTGGCCCAACGGCTGGGGGCAGGATTCCAGCTCAAGCTCGCCGCCAGCAACGTGCTCAATCAGTCGGTACGGCTGCGACAAGGCGGCGTGGACGTACTCACCAACCCACCCGGCGTGCAGTTCTTCGCCACCGTGTCGTGGAACTTCAACGAAGAGAGGAAGAAATGAAGCTCAAACTTGCATTGTCTATTCTGTCGATTGCGCTGATGGCCTGCCCCGAGGCGCCGGGGACCGACGCCGGTACGGGCGGCGGCTCGACCACCGGGGGCGGGACCGCGACCGGCGGCGGCGCCGCGACCGGTGGAGG
>CALNBU010000782.1 GCA_937875615.1 uncultured Archangium sp. | reverse complement strand
GGCCACCCGGTACTTCACCCGCGAAGGCGCGCCGCGCACCGCCGCCGACAGCGCGTCGCTCGCCGCGCCCGGCTCGCCCAGCTCCAGCAGCGCGAGGCCCAGGCGGGAGAGCGCGTCGGGCGAGTTGGGAAACAGCAGCGCCTCCGCCCGCGTCTGGCGCAGGGCCCGGGGCTCGGTGAAGCGCACGCCCTGCACGATGGCCTCGGCCACCTGCGCGTAGCGGGGGAACGCGCCCGGCCACTCCGTCACCAGCAGGTACACCAGCGTTCCGCGCGGCACGAAGTACGCCACCAGCCGACGGCGGCCGTCTTCGTCTTCTATCGACGCGCGGACCCGCAGCGCCTCGCGGTCGCCCACCCGACACGCCTCCGGGGCCTCGGCCTTCACCGACCACACCCCGGCCCCCAGCGCGCGCGGCTGGAGCTTCTCTTCGACGAAGCGGTGCGCGGCCTCGCGCACGTCGGCGCCCTCGGGCATCTCCAGCGCCTGCGCCACCACGCTGGCCCGGCCCGCGCCCGGCAGGCCGTTGTACCAGGCCACCGGGCCCAGGCTGTCCGCGCCTTCCATCCACCCCGAGGGCACCGGCAGCACGAAGCCGAAGGCGTCGCTCTTCTCGAGGCGCAGCCGCGGCAGCCACTGGCCGAAGAGCAGCACCTGGCCGAAGAACACCAGCATCAACAGCCCCAGCGAGGGCAGCGCCCGCAGCGCCGGCTCCCACCAGAAACGACGGGTCGACGCCAGCAGCCGAGGCCGGAGAAAGAGGCCGGTGACCAACCCCGCCACCAGCCCGCCCAGGTGCGCGCCGTTGTCGACGCCCTGCGAGCTGAGGCCGATGAACAGCAGCCCCAGCACGATGGGGATGGCGGCGTTGCTCAGCAGGGTGCGGTACAGGGCCGGTAACTGCCGGTGGTAGCGCACCCCGAAGGCCACCACCCCGCCCATGCACCCGAAGACGATGCCCGAGGCCCCCACGGTGATGGAGTCGTTGAGGAGCAGCGAGGTGGTCATGGTGGCCACCCCGGAGAAGACCAGCAGCCAGAGGTAGTCGAGGGTGCGGTAGGTGTTCTCCAGCACGTAGCCCACGTTGAAGAGCACGAACATGTTGAGCCCCAGGTGCAGGGCGTCGTGGTGGAGGAAGTTGGCGGTCAACAGCCGCCAGAGCTCCCCCAGGTCGAGGATCAGCGGCCCCACCTTGGCGCCCAGCAGCACCTTGCTGTCGAGCTGCAGCACCCCGCCCTCCACGGTGAAGAGGAAGATGGCGAGGTTGAAGGCGATGATGCCCGAGGTGAGCCACGGGAAGTGATTGAGCCCGAAGGCGCGGCGGAAGTGCGCGCTGCGCGGCCGGTGGAGCCGGTGGTACAGCTCCAGCTCGCAGGCCGGCACGAAGTGCTCGCCGGTGACGCCGGGGAAACGCACCAGGCTCTGCGGAGAAATCTCCCCCGCCCCCAGCCGGGCCTCGAAGTCGGCCAGATCCAGCTCCTCGTCGCCGGAGTCGGTGCGCAATGTGAGCGACGCGGTCATGCCGCGGTGCATCTTCTCACGGACCCGGAGGCGTTGTGGGCACCGTCAGCCCCCCGGCGACGGCCCGCCTCGCGTACACCGACGTACCCGACCACCATGATCTCGCTGGCCCATGCCACAACGATGTGGAACGGTTCAGGTTTCACGTCGGCGGCGTGGTGCCGTCAGCGATGAAGAGATGGTAGAAAGGCCCGGCGTGTTGAAGCTCATCATCGAAGACGATGAAGGCCGAAAGACTGTCGTCCCCTTCGTGCGGGACGAGATCACCATCGGCCGCCAGGAGGGCAACACCATCCGTCTGACGGAGCGCAACGTGTCGCGCCGTCACGCCCGCCTGATGCGCAACAACGGGCATGTGTTGATCGAGGATCTCGGCAGCTACAACGGAATCCGCATCAACGGAGACCGCATCAGCGGCCAGGTGCAGGTCGCCGACGGCGATCTCATCCAGATCGGTGACTACGATCTCGCGCTGCAGGCCGAGGCGCAGGCCATGGCCGCGGCACAGGCGGCGGACCTCTCGACCCAGGCCACCCGCAAGCTCCCGGAGCCCGGCGCCACCCTGCCCGCGCTCCCGACCATCGAAGATCCAGAGGAAGACGTCCTCTCGAGCAAGCCCCCGCCGCTGGCGAAGAACCAGGCCACGGCGGTCATCCGCCTCGACGCGCTCGACGCGGGCCGCAAGCGCCCCGTGGCGGAGCTCGACGCCTCCGAGGCCCCGCGACTGGTGGTGCTCACCACCGAGTTCGCCGGCCGCGAGTTCCGCTGCAACCGCACCGAGCTGCGCATCGGCCGCGTCGACGACAACGACATCGTCATCGACCACCGCTCGCTGTCGCGCACGCACTGCAAGGTGGTGCGCGAAGACTCCGGAGAGTGGCGCATCATCGACATGCAGTCCGCCAACGGGCTGATGGTGAACGGCGAGCCCTACGCGCAGGTCACCTTGAGGACCGGCGACGTCATCGAGCTGGGCCACGTGAAGCTCAAGTTCGCGGGCCCCGACGACAAGGTCGAGGTCTCGGCGCCGACCTCCAGCACCACCAACCCCGATCTCTCCGGCAGCCCCGGAAAGAAGCCGCTCATCGCGCTGGCCATCACCGTGCTGGTCCTGCTGGTGGGCGGCGGCGGCTACCTGGTGATGAAGAGCACCGAGGCGACTCCGGTGCCCGACCCGACCGCCGCGCCCGCCAACCCGGCGGTGAACCCCGAGGCCCAGCGCACCGCGCAGCTCAAGGTCGCGCAGTCGAAGCTCATCCAGGCCCGCGCGGCCGCGGCGCAGCTCGACTTCAACAACGCCGAGCTGATGGCGAAGGAGGCGCGGGTCGGCGGAGAGCTGATCTCCGACGCGCGGGAGTTCATGGAGCTGCTCGAGGCGGAGCGCGGCAACCGCAGCGCGCTGGAGCTCGCGGGCCGCCTGCTCGATCAGGGGCAGCACGAGAAGGCGAAGGACAAGCTCGAGTCGGCTGCGGGCACCCAGCTCCTCCGCGAGCGCTACGACCAGCTGGAGACCCGCCGGGGCAAGGCCGCCAGCGAGAAGGTCGCGGTCAAGAGCGACCCGACCCCGAAGGTCACCGAGAAGACGCCGGTGGAGAAGCCGGTGGTCGAGAAGCCGCCCGTCGAGAAGCCGGTGGCCGAGAAGCCGCCCGTCGAGAAACCGGAGCCGGACAAGAAGCCGAAGACCGCGGGCGGCAACCCCGAGCTCGACACGCTGCTCAGCGAGGCCGAGGCCGAGCGGAAGAACGGCAACTACGAGCGCAGCCGCATGCTCGTCGAGCAGTGCATCAAGCAGAACCCTGGCTACGCCATGTGCCATCTGACCGCCGGGAAGGTGTACGCGTCGATCGGCAAACGCGACAACAAGGTCGAAGCCACCGAGAAGGCCAAGAAGCACTATCAGCGCTTTGTCGATCTCTCCCCGCCGGACGACCCGCGGGCGGCAAAGGTCAGGCAGCTGCTAGAGGAAGCCCAGTAACACTCCTGGAGGGGAACCCCGTGCGTGGATCTCAACAGATTCGCATTCTTGTCGTGGACGACGAGTCCGATAACGCTGAACTTTTCAAGGCCCTGCTGAATAAGGAGGGCTACGTCGTCACCACCCTGCTGGACCCGACGAAGGTCATCCCCACGCTCAAGGAGGGGAACTTTCACCTCGTCATCCTCGACATGATGATGCCCAGGCTCTCCGGCACCGAGGTGCTGGAGCAGATCCGCGAGCTGGACAGCGACATCGCGGTCATCGTGGCCACCGGCTTCCCCAACGTGGAGACCGCGGTGGCCTCGCTCAAGCTGGCCGCCAGCGACTACGTGAAGAAGCCGGTGGAGCCGCTGGCCTTCATCGACACCATCAAGCGGGTGCTCGAGAAGAAGGGCATCACCCGCGATCCGGAGGCAGAGCTCCATCGCTCCATCGGCCGCTTCATCCGCGAGGGGCGCACGCGCCAGAACCTGACGCTCAAGCAGCTCGCCCGACGCACCGGCCTCTCGGTGTCGCTGCTCTCGCAGATCGAGCGCGCCGAGTCTTCGGCCTCCATCTCTTCGCTCTACCGCATCGCCACCGCGCTCCGGGTGCGCATGGGCGAGCTGTTCTCCGACGTCTGAGCCCGGCACCGCCGGCGCTTCGTCGTCGGGTTGAGTTTTTCTGCACGTCACGCCGCGCGCGTGGGTCCTGCTGCCACCTGAGCAGCCATGGCCCTCCTCCTCTTCATCTCGACGCTCTCTCTGGCCGCCTGCGGGCTGGGCCTGTGGAGGCAACGCCAGGAGCGCAGGGCCCTGCGGGCGCCGCTCCTGCGCACCGGCGCGCTGGCCGCCCGCGCCGCTGACGACGACCGGTCTGCGCTGGCCACCGAAGGCCGGGTCCTGCCCTCGACCACGCCGTGTCTGGCCCCGGCCAGCGGCGTGCCCTGCCTGGCCTGGGAGCTGAGCATCGAGCGGCTGAGCGAGACCACCCGCCAGACGCGCGACGGCACCGTCACCGTGAAGCACCGCCAGACGTTGCGCACGCTGCGCGGCGGGGCCGTGGTGCACCTCGACGACGGCTCCGGCGCGGTGCTGGTCGACTTCACCGACGGCGGGCAGTTCGACCAGATGAAGGACAGCTACCGGAAGCAGCTGAACGGCCACGCCGGCAGCGCGCGCCTCATCTTCGGCAACTACGTGTTCGAGGTGCCGCTCCTGGACCACGACGGCGCCCGCACCCCCGGCTTCGTCGCGGTGGAGCGCACGGTCCCCGCCGAGGGCACCCTCTTCGTGGTGGGGCAGCTCCAGGGCGGCCGCGTGGTCAAGCCCGCCTGGAAGCCGCTGCTGGCGTCGACCCGCGGCCGCGAGGGCCTGCGCCGCGCGATGCATCGACGTCGCCGACTGGGCCTGCTGGGCGGTGGTGCGCTCGCCGCCTCGGCCCTGCTGTTGATGGCGGTGACGCCGGACGCCCCGCGCAGCGCGCCACCTCCACGGCACGCGCCGGCGCGCGATGTGCCGGTCAGCGCGGCCCCGGAAGCCGGACAGCCTCAGCGCGGCGTCAGCGCGCGGAGCTCCAACGAGCGCAGCTGGTAGAGCGAGCGCGCGCCCTTCTTGTCGGTGGGCACCACCAGCCGGAAGACACCGTGGGGAGCGGCCAGTGGCTTGCCGTCCTGCTCCCAGGCCAACAGCACCGTCGAGGGGCCCACCTCCGCCAGCAGCTCGCCCACGCTGAAGACCGCGACGAAGCCGTCCTCCGCGGTGGCGATGAGCACCGCGCGCAGCTCCGCGTGCCGCGGCAGCTCCGAGAGGCCCTGCTTGCGCAGCAGCCGCTCGACCGGGACGCCGGTCATGCGGTGCGCCCCCGACTTGTCCTTCCAGTCGACGGTGACCGGCCCCAGCGCCTTGAGCTGCTCCACGGTGAACGACGCGGCGGTGAGGCCGGCGCCTTCGAGGCGCACCGACGGCGTGGCCGCCAGCGACAACAGGAGAGTCCAGAGCATGGGTGCTGTATAGACCCGCTCGCCCATGGCTACCCAGCTGCAACTCTTCATGAACCGCGAAGACGAAGTCGCCTTCGCGCGCTATCTGGAACGCTTCGTGTTCGACGTCTACCCGCGCCGCGTGCCGCCGGACTGGGAGACCTTCCGCGCCGGAGAGAAGACGCTGGAGCGCTTCCCCGAAGAAGACGTGTACCTGGTGGCCAGCGACATCGGCCCGGCGCTGGTCGACCCCATCAAGCGAGGCAAGGACAAGGGCCTGTGGCGCATCAACGAGGTGACCAGCCCGGTCATGTTCTGGGAGCGCTGCGTGATGAACGACGACGACGAGCTGGTGAGCGGCCAGCTGTGGGGCGAGCTCGACATCACCGAGCAGACCGGCCGGAAGGACCCGGCGCCCGAGCGCTTCCGCCGACGCTTCCTGGAGATCGACGTGTGGATCCGCAAGAACTACCGGAAGACGCACCCCAAGGGCTTCTGGGCGGGGCCGCACCTGCTCCGGCAGATCAAGCAGACCGGCCTCAAGCTCCGTGAGAACCACCACTTCGGCCGGTTGATTCAGGTGCATGGATCCTGAGCCGCGCCCGCGCGTTAACGTCTGCTGACATGTCCTGGCTCGATACGCTCGAAGACATCCGGAAGAAGGACTTCGCCCACCTCTCACCGAAGAAGCGCGACGACGCCGCGCGCGACGTGGTGAACATGGGCAGCTACGCCTGCGCGGTCATCGCCGTCTCGCCGGTGCCGTTCTCCGACGCGGTGCTGATGCTGCCGGTGCAGTCGGCGATGGTGGTGACGGTCGGCCACGTCTACGGGCGGAAGCTGACCGAGGCCGACGCGAAGAAGCTGTTGCTCGAGCTCGGCGCCACCGCGGGAATGGGCATGCTGGTGCGCCAGGGCATCAAGTCGATTCTCCCGGTGTTCGGCGCGCTCATCACCGTGCCGGCGGCCTTCGCCATGAACTGGGCCATCGGTCGCGTGGCCATGGAGTACTTCAAGAACCCGGAGCTGTCCTCGGCCGACCTCAAGGACCTCTACGCCTCGGCGAGAGAAGAAGGCCGCGCGCTGTTCTCCAGAGAGCGCTTCGAGTCCTGGCGCAAGAAGACGCCCGCCCAGGCGCCGCCGAAGAAGAAGAAGCGCCCCGCGCGCAAGAAGAAGGCCGGGTGAGCCGCCCGCCATGCGCCTGACCCTCTCCCGCGGCGTGAGCCTCGCGGTGCTGGCCTCGGCGCGCACCCAGGCCGACCATCACGAGGACCTGGGCTGCAGCATCCTGGGGCCGCCCTCGCGCCGCGTGCGCCGGGCCCACGCCTGGCTCAAGCGCCAGGTGCAGACGCTGGGCGCGGCCCAGGTGAAG
>CALNBU010000781.1 GCA_937875615.1 uncultured Archangium sp. | reverse complement strand
TGGTGGGCGGATTCCTCTTCATGGCCAGCTCCCTCATCGCCCCCGCCCACCTGACGGCGGCGCAGCAACTGGCGCTGCTGGCGGTGCCCGGCGCCGCCCTCGCCGCCCTGCTGGCCTTCGTCTACACCACCCTCTTCGCCTTCCTCTGGCACGGCCGCACCCCGGGGCGGCTGGCCCTCGACATCCACCTGGTGGACACCTCTGGCCACGCGCCCCGCCCGCTGCGCGCCCTGACCCGCGCCGCGCTGTCCCTGGTGTCCTTCGCGTTGTTCCTCTCGGGCTTCTGGCTGGCGCTGTTTGACCGCCACGGGCAGACGCTTCATGACAAGCTGACGCGCACCTTCGTCGTCCGCCTCACGTAACGTCTTGCCTGACACCTGAATGCCTCAACGACTCGCCCAGCACCTCATCGCCAGGGGGCTCCTGCCCGCGCGCGTCGTCGACGAAGCGCTGCGGCGCCTGGGCCGTGAGGGCGGCGCCTTCGACACCATCCTCCTGGAGATGGGCGCGGTGTCCGAGGCCGGCATCCTCCAGGCCATCTCCGACGTCAGCGGCGTGCGGTTGGTGAACCTCGCCGACTTGGAGCCCAACGCCGAGGCCGCGCCGCTCATGCCCTTCAAGATGGCGCGGCAGCTCAACGTGGTGCCGCTCTCCGTCGACGGCAGCGCGCTGCACCTCGCCTGCGCCTGGCCGCTCCCGCACACCCAGCTCAAGGACATGGGCGTGCTGCTGGGCAAGAAGCTCGAGCTGTGGGTGGCGCTGGAGTGCCGCGTGCGCGACTGGCAGCAGACGCTCTACGCGCAGAAGCTCGAGCCGCGGTACCAATCGCTGCTCGCGCAGCTCGACCCCTCGCGCGCGAAGCCCGCCGAGGCCGAGCGCGCCCTGCCCTCGGTCATCGTCGAAGAGACCGCGGCGGAGGAGCACGAGCCGCTGCTGCTCGACAAGCCCAAGCCGAAGCCCTCGCGGCCCAGCGCGCCGCGCCCGAAGATTGAGGTGGTCGACCCCGCGCCGCTCGGCGACGAAGAGGGCCCGCCCACCTCGATGGTCGACATCACCGCCTACTCGCGCTTCGCGAAGTCCGGGCAGGACATCCAGACCTCGGGGGCCGGCATCCCCATCGACGAGCTCCAGTCGACGCGGGTGATGGACCTCCGCCGCTACGACCAGTTCGCCCGGCACGTCAGCGCCGCGCCCGAAGCCCCGACCGAGCCCGCCCGGGAGGCGCCGCCGCCGCCGCGCATCTCCTTCCCCGGAGGGGTGCTGCCGCCGCGCAAGGCGTCCGACGTCACGCCGGTGAAGCGGCGCGAGCCGCCTCCGCTGGTGCAGCCGGCGCCGGTGGCCCGCCCCGGTGGCTGGGCGCCGGGCATGCCGAGGAACTCCG
>CALNBU010000780.1 GCA_937875615.1 uncultured Archangium sp. | reverse complement strand
GATTGGCGGTGTCGATGTGGAGCCCCGCGCCCGACAGCGCCGCGGTCTCCTCCGTCGACAGGCGCATCATGCGCGAGAGCGTGCCCAGGCGATCGGCCACCGGCAGCTTGTGAAACCCTGACAATCTCGAAGTGACGTCCACCATGTTGTTGTGTCTCCGAAAACAGCTCAGCCGGCCAACGCCGCCAGCCAGTCCTTCAGCTCGCCCGTGACGACGCGGGGGCCGCTCCGCAGCTCGCGCACGTTTCTGCTCCCCGTCAACGCCAGGGCCTGTGTCAACGCGGCCACCAACGCCGCCGCGGCCCGTCTCACGCCGTCCACACCGCCGGTCTGCTGCGCGCGGAAGAACGGCAGCGCGAGGCCCCCGAAGTCGGCCCCCAGCGCCAGCGCTTTTGCAACTTCGAGGCCGTCCCGCACGCCGCCCGACGCCACCAGCTTCACGCCCTCGGGCACCGCCCGGCGCACGCTGGCGATGGCCGCCGCGGTGGGGATTCCCCAGCCAGAGAAGAGGGCCCCGACCTCGCGGTTGGTCCCCGCCGAGCGCAGCTCCTCGACGCGCACCCACGAGGTGCCGCCGAGACCGGAGACGTCGAGGTTCTTCACCCCCGCCTCCACCAGGCGCCGCGCCACCGCGGGGGAGATGCCGCAGCCGGTCTCCTTGACGATGAGGCGATCTCCGTAGGCCTTCGCCAGCGCGCCGACGGTGTGCAGGCCGCGCCGGAAGTCGCGATCGCCCTCGGGCTGGTTCAGCTCCTGCGCGGGGTTGAGGTGCAGCGCCAGCGCGTCCGCGCCGATGCTGTCGGTGAGCCGGCGGATCTGATCGACCGTGAGGTTCGAGGCCTGCACCACGCCCAGGTTGCCGATGATCACCGTGTTGGGCGCGACGTCGCGCACCGAGAAGGTCGAGGTCAGCTCCGGGTGCTCGGCCATGGCGCGCTGCGAGCCCACGCCGAAGGCCAGCCCGAACTCCTCGGCGACCTGCGCGAGCTCCTTGTTCACCGCCTCCGCGCGCTCGCTACAGCCGGTCATCCCGG
>CALNBU010000779.1 GCA_937875615.1 uncultured Archangium sp. | reverse complement strand
GGCCGAGAAGCTGACCGAGCTGCTGGCGGCCTTCGCGCGGCGGGAGCTCGACCTGCTCATCGGCACCCAGATGGTGGCCAAGGGGCACGACTTCCCCGGGGTGACCCTGGTGTGCGTGGTGATGGCCGACTCAGCGCTGACGCTGCCCGACTTCCGCGCCTCGGAGCGCACCTTCCATCTGCTGACCCAGGTGGCGGGCCGCGCCGGTCGGGGGAAGGACCCGGGCCGGGTGCTGGTGCAGAGCTACAACCCCGAGGCGGCGCCCATCGCGCGGATGCTGGCCAACGACTTCCTGAGCTTCTCCGAAGAGGAGCTGCGGCGGCGCGCGCTGCTGGCCTGGCCCCCCACGGCCCGCCTGGTGGCGGTGCGCATCGAGGGCGAGTCCAGCGACCTGACGGTGCGCGCGGCGAAGCTGCTCTCGCGGGCGGCCGAGCGCAGCCTGCCTCCCCCGAGCCAGGGCGTGCGGCTGCTGGGGCCGGCGCCCGCGCCCATCGCCCGCATCAAGGGCAAGACGCGCTGGCAGCTGGTGGTGAAGGCGCCCTCGCACGCCGCGATGGCCCGGGTCATCGACGCGCTGGAGGCGGCGGCGGCGGAGACGCCCCGCTCGGTGCGGGTGGTCATCGACGTGGACCCCGGCGCCATGCTGTGAGCGCCGCGCTCACGTGCCTGCGGGGCCGGCGTTCATCGCCGTCTGCATCTCCGCGAACATGGTGACCGCCGAGAGCACCGCGCGGAGCACGGGGCTGGCGCGCCGCTCGGGTGGGTAGAGCGCGTAGACGTCGACGGCCTCGCCCAGCACCTGCGGCAACACCTGCCGGAGCCGCCCTTCGACCAGGTCGCTCAGCACCACATGCTGCGGCAACAGCGCGATGCCGATGCCGGCCAGCGCCACCTCGCGCAGCATCGAGAGATCATTGGTGAGCAACCTCGGCTTGATGGGGACCCGCGCGCCGGTGCGCCGCGGCCAGGTGGGCGCGCCCCGCGAGGGCTGCGAAGACAGCAGCACGTGGCGCGACAGCTCCGCCACCCGGCGCGGGCTGCCGTGCTCCTCCAGGTAGGCCGCCGAGGCCACCGCCACCACGTCGGCCGAGGTCACCTTGCGGCGCAGCCAGGGAGAGGGCTCGGGCGTGCCCAGCGCCAGCACCAGGTCGAAGCCCTCTTCGAGGCGGCGCGGCGGCTTCTCGGTCACCACCAGCTCCACGTCGATGCCCGGGTGCTCGGCGTGCAGGTAGGCGAAGAACCAGCCCAGGAACGCGCCGGCCAGCCCCGGCTGCAGCGCCACCCGCAACAGCCCCCGCACCTGGTGCTGCTCCACCACCGCCTGCTCCCGCACCGTCTCCAGCAACGCCAGCGCCGACGCCGCGCCCTCGGCCAGTCGCCGCCCGGCGGACGTCAACCGCAGGCGGTGGGTGTTGCGCTCGGCCAGGCGCACCCCCAGCAACGTCTCGAGGCGGGCCAGGCGCCTGCTGATGGTGCTGCGCGGCACCCCCAGGGCCTTCGCCGCCTGACTCACGGAGCCGATGCGGCCCAGCTGCACCAGCGTCGGCAACAACGGCAGGAGCTCGTCCATCATCGTTCTTCGGGGTGTAGCACCAGCGCACCACCAAAGTGCACGGGTGAGGCATTCCCGAAGCACCCCATTCTGGGGCCTGATGCGCGCAGCGAGGCCGGGTTGGGCGCAGCGCGCTGCGCGCTGCGCGGAAAAAAGGAGCAGCTCAAGATGCAGCCACTGCTGATGCTGGTGCTGACCGGGGGCGGATTTTCACTGTTGGAGACGGTCGATGGGGTGCGGGTGGAGTCGCGCGCGGTGGAGGGCTCTGACTTCGCCGAGCTCCGGATGCGGGCGCGCAGCCAGGCCTCGTTGCACGCGCTGTGTACGGCCGCCTTCGGTGACGGCAAGCTGGTGAAGGACGAGCCCTTCGTGGTGAGCCGCAAGGTGCTGCG
>CALNBU010000778.1 GCA_937875615.1 uncultured Archangium sp. | reverse complement strand
GGCGTCACGTAGCGCACGCCGGCGCCCACGATGGGGCGCAGGCTGAAGCGCTCCGGCACCCCCAGCCAGAGGTTGCCCGCCTCGAAGAAGACGCCGAGGTCGAAGATGCTGAAGGCGGGGAAGCGCAGCTCCGACTTGAAGACCGCGAACAGCTCGCCGCCCTGCGACGGCACCTGCCGCCCGGCGATGATGGTGCGCGCGGCGGAAGAGCAGCCGTCCTTGCTGGCCAGCACCTGACAGTCGCGCACGTCGGCGCGGTAGCGCTCGCGCACGTCCTCGGCGATGAGCTGATCTTCGTTGAAGCCGCGCACGCTGGTGGCGCCGCCCAGGAAGAAGCGGCGCACCGGCGGCGTGGTGGAGCCCGCCTGCAACGGGAAGACGCGCCCGCCGCGCAGCGAGAGCGCCAGCACCACCCGGTCGCCGAAGGGGATGTAGCCGGTGAGCTGACCGGAGAGCTTGAAGAAGTTCACCGTCACCGGGTTGCCTGACTGGTCGAAGGCCGAGAGCGCGCCGGTGAGCTCGCTGAAGGCCTGGAGCAACAGCCCCTTGTGCGGCACCAGCGCGTTGTCGCGGAGGTCGAGCGCCGGGGCGAAGCGCACGCTGTGCAGCGCGTACTGCCCGAAGAGGAAGCGCAGCCGCTCCTGGTCGGCGAGGCTGGTGGGCGGGATGGCGGTGAGCGCGTTGCCCACGCTCTCCACCAGGCTCCACTCCACCTCGTACTGCAACGCCAGCGTCAGGCGCGGCTTGAGCCAGTCGACGCGCGGGACATCGAAGACGTGGCTCCAGTTCACGGTGGGGCCGCCGGCCACGCGCGTGAAGCGGAACTGCGGTCGGAAGACGCGCTCCAGCACCGCGTCGAGCCGCAGACCGATGTGCGCGGGGAGCAGCGCCGGCGCGTCGAGCGCGGCGTTGAGGCGCCCGCCGAGCTGCTGCCAGAGGTCGAGGTCCGAGAGGTCTATCTGCCGGCTCAGCGCGGGCTGGGACAGGAAGAACAGGTTGAGCTGACCGCGCCCGGTGAGGGTGATGGCGCGCCCGCCGATGTTGGGCACCGCGCCCTCCAGCGTGAGGCGCGCGCCGTCGGCGACGAAGTACCCGAAGGCCGGGTCCAGCGTCGCGCGCGGCCGCTCCTTGACGCGGATGATGACGGTCTTCACCGCGTCGGGGCGCTCGGGCGAGAGCAGCTCCACCTGCACGGTGCGGAAGATGTTGAGCGCCTGGAGGTTGGCCTGCGTGGAGTAGAGCGACTCGGAGTCGAGCGGCTGCCCCTCACGCATGGTCGCCTGCTCCAGAATCACCTCCTCCTCGGTGCGGGTGTGGCCGACGGCGATGATGGCGCCCACCTTCACCTGCGGCCCCGCCGACGCGACGAGGCGCACGTCAGCCTGGGTGCCCGAATCGTCCAGCGCCCAGGAGGCGTCGACGGACGCGAAGAGGTATCCGCTCCGCCCGAGCTCCCGCGTCACGTCCCGCGCCAGGTTGCGCAGCTCCACGGCGCTGAAGACCGCGCCCTTCCGGAACGCGGCCATGGCGTCGGAGCGGAAGCCCTCCGGAAGTCCGTCGCCCGTCAGCGCCCGGTAGCGGGCCTGCGGCCCTTCTTCGATGACGAAGCGCCCGGTGGCCCGGTCATCGCGGAGTTCGGCCCCGTCGAAGCGCACGCGGGCGCGCAGGTAGCCGCGCTCCCGGTACAGCGCGGCGAAGGCGCGCGTCGCCTCGTCCCACGCCTCCTCCACCAGCACGGTGTCACCCCGCGGCTGCGGCAACACCTGCGCGAACTCCGGGCGGACCCGGCCAGCGGTGTCGGTGGGGTCGCCGGTGCCGTGGACGTCGAGCGACACCGACGGCGAAGCGTTCTCCACCACGCGGCGCAGCACGTCCCGCAGCTCGCCGGCAGAGACCTTCTTCGCGCCGTCGAAGCGCAGCTCGACCATCTGCAGGGGCCGCCCCTCCTCGATGATGAAGGCCAACGCCGCCTCGCGGGTACCCGGTCGGGCCGTCTCTCGCGCGGTGACCCGCACGTCGTGGTAGCCGCGGTAGCGGTAGAAGCGCGCGATGCGCTGCGAGAGCCGCGCCGCCAACGTCACGTCCAACGGCTCCTCACCACGCCACGCCAACAGCGCGGTCAACGCCGCGTCCGACACCACGCGGTTGCCGACGTAGATGACCTCGTAGCGGGGCCCAGACACCACCGGCACCACCAGCCGACCGTCGTCCGTCACCTCCGGGAGCTCGACCCTCGCGCGGTAGTAGCCCTCTTCGCGCAGCGCCACGCGCAGCTGCTCGACGCCCTCGTCGGCGCGGAAGAGGTCCAGCACCGCCCCGGGCCCCAACCCGAAGGCCCGCTCGAGGCGCCAGCCAGGCAGACCGGGCTCTCCGGTGAAGACCACCGCCGAGACGAACGACGGCGCGCCCTCCTCCACGACGAAGCCGCAGGTCAGCACGCCCTCCACCACCACCGCCTCGGTGCGCACCACCGCGTCGAGAAAGCCACGGCGGCGGTAGAGCGCGCGCACGTCCTCCGCGGCGCGCTCCAGCCGCTCGGGCCAGTACTCGCTGCCCGACTCCAGCCGCGCCACGCCCAGCACCTCATCTCGCGTGAGCGCGCGGTTGCCCTCCGCGAAGACGGCGCCGATGTTGCTCCGGGGCGTCAGCACCACCGCCAGCTCCACGCCGCCCGCCACGTCCTCCGCCAGCACCTCCACGTCGGCGAAGCGCCCGGTGGCGAACAGCGCCTCGATGGTGCGCTGCACCGCGCGCCGCGAGAGCGGCTGCCCCCGGCGCACGGTGACCAACTGCGGCACCCGGTCGAGCAGCTTCTGGTCGGCCCCGACCGGGAGCCGCACCTCCACCCCGGCGATGACCGGCGCTTCTTCGGAGCTCTCCGGCGCCTGCGCGAGCAGCGCCAGCACGACCAGCGTCATTCCCATTCGAACCTGAACTTGAGCTCCACGCCGGGGTTGCCGATCTGCGTGTTCTGGTTCTGGTTGTCCCACTGGGCCCGCGCCGACACGTTCTTGTCGATGCGGTACTCAATCTGCGCGCGGGTGCCGCGGCCCGTCACCGGCTGCACCACGCCCAGCTTCAGGTTGTCGTTGAGCACCTTCGACTCCCAGGTGACCGCCGGCTCCGCGGTGCCGGTCACCTCGTTGAAGCTGGTGGTCAACTTCACCTGCTGCTCCTTGAGGCCGACGTTCTCCTTGAGGAAGCGCTGCAGCTGTTGGTCGAGGCCCGACGCCGTCAGCAGGGCCTCCGCGGCCAACCCCGCGCCCGCGCGCTCATCCAGGCGCTCGCGCGACGTCACCCCCAGCGTCACCAACGCCAGCACGTCGGCGTCGGGGAGCGCGGGCTCGGACGAGAACGAGACCTTGGGGTCCTCCATGCGACCGAACGCCTTCACGGTGATGAGGTACTCGCGAATCTGGGTGCGCGCGTCGAGCTGGAACGTCGGCCACAGGCCGTTGAACTGAAGGAGGCCACGCTGCACGTTGTAGGTGTTCCCGCGGAAATAGGCCTGAGAGCCGTCGAGCGTCTCCACCGAGCCCACCAGCACCGGCTTGACGTTGGTGCCGGTGAGCTTGAGCTTCCCGTTGAGTCGGGTGCGGGCGAGATCGTTCTCGATGCGCACGTCGCCCGCGGTGCGCAGGTCCACGTCCAGCCGGAGCCACTCCTCCGGCTGCGTGTCGTCGGGCACCGAGACGCTCTGCGCCGCGTTCGCCACCAGCGTCTCGAGCGCCATCGGCTGGGTGTAGCGGAACTTCACCACGTCGACCCCTCCCTGCAGTAGGTAGGGCCCGGCCCCGCGCGACGAGAGCAGGAGCGCGCCGGTGACGGTCACCGGCACGTCGGGCTTCACCTGGACGGTGGCGTCCTCCACGTCGACCTGGAACTCGAAGGCGCTCGGCTTGAGTCCCTCGAGGCGCACGTCGCCGCGCCCGCGCACCCGCCCGTCGTTGAGGAAGCCCTCCAGGTCGCGCACCAGCACCCGCGACCCGGAGAAGTCGGCGCGGCCGGAGAGCGCGCGGATGTTGAGGTCCTGCCCGCGCCACGAGAAGCGGGCGTCGGTGAGGGTGGCGGAGCCCGCCAGCGTCGGGCGCTCCACGCGCCCCGAGAACGCGGCGGAGAAGTCGATGAGGCCCTGCGCGCGCTCGAGCTGCGTGACGAAGGTGGAGGCCAACCGCAGGTCGATGGAGCCGCGCGACTTGAGGTCCACGGTCTTCGGTCCCCACGCCCCCTGCGCCTCGAACTCGGTGGTGGCGCCCTTGAGCTTGAGCGCCTGCACGATGAGCGCGCCGTCGTCCCAGGTGAGCTCCACCGGCCCGGCGTTGACCGCGCTCACCTCGCCGCGGGCCACCGCCAGCTCGCTGAGCACCACCTCGGCGCGCGCGGCGCGGTAGTCGCGCATCGGCCCCTTGATGTCGGCCCGCCCCTTCAGCCGCGCGGCCACACCGACGGCTGACTCGGGGAGAAAGGCCGACAGGTCGCTCAGCGCCACGTTCAACCTCGAGGAGAAGGGCCAGCGGTCGCGAAGCTCCAGGTCGATCGACCCATCGAGGCCGGAGAAGAGCTGCCCCGCCGCCTTCAGCTGGCGACCCTCGAGGTGCGCGTCGAGCGCCAGGGGCCCCAGCGGATGGCGCTCCCAGCTCACCTCCTCAGAGGTCATCCGGCCGTCGACGCGCAGCAGCTCCGTGCTGCCGCTCACCACCGCGCGCGCCGAGAAGCGCCCGAGCACCGGAATGCCCGACTCCGCAGCGGGGTCCACCAGCTCCGCCAGCGCGCCCTCATCGATGGCCACCCGGAAGTCGAGCGGCCCAGAGAAGGACCAGCGCCCATCGACGCTGGTCGCGCCGAGCGGCCCCACCAACTGCGCGGGCTCCACCACCAGCGCCTTGCCATCTTCGAAGCGCGCCACCACGCCGCCGCCGCCGAGGCGACGGCTCAGGTAGGCCACGTCGCGCAGGTTGGCCACGATGGTGCCCTCCAACGCCGACACCGGGCAGTCGACGCGCACCACCGCGCCCAGGCGCCCCACCAACGCGCCCCCCTGGAGGTTCTCCATGGTCGGGCTCAGGTCCGCCAGCAGGTCGACCACGTCCTCGAGGCGCCCGTCTGGCAGCTGCGCGCCGGCGGTGACGTGCAGCTGCGGCGCGCCGAAGTCGAGGGCCACGTCGCCGAAGTACTGCGTCTGGCCCTTCTGCGCCGCCACCGAGGGGAACGAGAGCGTGTTCTTCGCGTAGCGCACCGGCGTCTGCACCACCCCCAGCGAGTAGCCGGCGAACTTCATGTCGCGCAGCGAAGTGAGGCCCTCCACCGTGAGCTGCTTGCCACGCACCACCACCCGGGCCCGCGCGTCGCCGACGCCCGAGAAGGGGAGCGTCGCGATGGCCCCGAAGTCGCCGAGGTGAAGGCTGTGGGCCACGGCGTCGACGTCGATCTCCATCACGTGCGCGAAGCCCATGCGGACGCTGGCAGACAGCCGCGTGTCCTCGTTGACGCCCACGCGCACGTCCGCGTCGTTGAAGCTGACGCTCCGGGCGTCGACCCCCAGCCGGAAGCGCCCAGCGGCCTGCTTGAAGCGCAAGATGTCGAGGCCCGCGGTGACCGGCGCGTCGTAGGCCCGCGACGCCAACACGAAGGCCCCGGTCCGGAAGTCGATGTCTCCGGAGAGCTCGAGCGGCGACAGCGTGCCGCCCACCGCTCCCTTCACCGTGGCCGGGAAGTCGACCCACGCCCCGGTGACGCCCGCCCGGGCCAGGGTGCGCGCCAGCGAGACCTCCCGGGTGTCGACCCGCACGCTCACCGGGAATCGCCCGGAGAGCTCGACGGTGCCCGACACGCGCACCTCGCCGTCGCCCACCCGGGTGGTGAGCTCGTCGAGGCTGAGCGTGCGGCCGCTGAGCGAGGCCCGCGCGAAGAAGTCGCCCGGCGTCAGCGCCCCCAGCTTCACCTGAGAGCCCTGCACCTCACCCTGCAGTCGCGGGGCGTCGGCGCGTCCGGTGAGCCGCACGCGCGCCAGCACCTGCCCCGAGGGCTCCGGCAGCCTCACGCCCAGCCGCGGGATGGCCTCGAGCGGCACCCAGGCGTGCGCGGAGAGATCCAACTGCGGCGCGGCGTCGCACACCGAGTCCAGCAGGCCGCTGGCGGTGAGCTTGATGCCCTCCAGGTTCACCTCGGCGCGCTGCACCTCGGCGCTCTCTGCCTGGAGGTCCACCGTGCCCTCCACC
>CALNBU010000777.1 GCA_937875615.1 uncultured Archangium sp. | reverse complement strand
GCTGTCCGTATCGACCGAGTTGCCGGCAAACTGGCTGATGGTCAGCGGCAGCAGCAGCAGCGAACTGGCGAAGATAGGCGGGATCACGTTCGCGGTGTTGACCTTCAACGTCCCGCTGGCGGGCTTCTCGGCCACCAACACCTTCCTCACCCCCTCGTCGCTCGACACCGGCGGCCCCGGTGGCGCCGGCGGCAGCTCGCCGGGCTCGGGCACGGGGGCGGGCGGGGGCCGCGGCGCCTCGGGGAACCTGCTCGCCTTGACGGCCTGCCTCGCCGCGACGCCGACCTGCCCCGGTGGTACGTGCGACGCCCATGGGGTGTGCGTTCCCAACTGAGGCGTCGGCCTGGAGCGAGGCGTGACGGCCATCGAAGAGAAGCTCGACGCGCTGCCCAACCAGCCCGGCGTGTACCTGATGAAGGACCGCGCCGGTCGCATCATCTACGTGGGGAAGGCGGTCAACCTCCGCAACCGCGTGCGCAGCTACTTCACGCGCAACGACACCCGCGCCTTCGTGCGGCTCCTCGACCGGGTGTTGGCCGACATCGAGACGGTGGTGGTGCGCACCGAGAAGGAGGCGCTGCTCCTCGAGAACGAGCTCATCAAGAAGCACCGGCCGCGCTTCAACGTGCAGCTCCGCGACGACAAGCAGTACCTCTGCCTGCGCCTCGACGTGACGCACGAGTACCCCCGGTTGGAGACGGTGCGGCGGCCGAAGCGCGACGGCGCTCGCTACTTCGGTCCGTACGCCTCGGCGTCGTCCATCCGCGAGACCCTGCGGGTGGTGAACCGCTACTTCCAGCTGCGCACCTGCACCGATCACGTGCTCCAGACGCGGCGGCGGGCCTGTCTGCTGCATCAGATCGGCCGGTGCCCCGCGCCGTGCGTGAATGAGGTGCCGGTGGCCGACTACCGGCGCAACGTGGAGGCGGTGACGCTGTTCCTCGAGGGGCGGGGCGGGCCACTCATCGAGCAACTCCGGGCGCGGATGAAGGGCGCGGCGGCGAAGCTGGAGTTCGAGGAGGCCGCGAGGCTGAGGGACCAGTCCATCGCCCTCGAGCGCAGCCTGGAGCGGCAGACGGTGGCCACCACCGACGCCATCGACCAGGACGTCTTCGGGCTGCACCGCGAGGCGGACAAGGTCTGCGTGTACCTGCTCTTCGTGCGGGGCGGGCGGCTGGCCGGCGGGCGCCCGCTGCACTTCACCAGCGAGCTGCCGGACGACGAGCTGGTCGAGTCGTTGGTGAACCAGTACTACGGCGACGAGAACTTCGTGCCCCGCGAGGTGCTGGTGCCGGCGGCGCCC